>CBINCZ010000113.1:0-7116 GCA_966249295.1 uncultured Gemmatimonadales bacterium | reverse complement strand
ATGGGCGGGATGGGCAGGTGTTACGTCTGGACAGATCGGTATAGCAGCCACGTAACCCGGCCAGCCGCGTCCCTGACGGCTTCCAGCTCTTGCCACTCGGCCTCGCTGAGGAATCCGAAATCTCGCGCCAGCTCCAGCTGGTAGCTGACTTCAGCGAATGATCCAAGTGAGACATCGAGAAAGCGACGGAATTCAGTCCTCACGCTTCGCAGATCCTTCGGCGATATTCGTGGGGGCAGAGGCTGCTGCATGTCGAATTTGTGCCGTGAGTCCGAAACGCTCGGTGGCGGGCCAATGCTCAGTCGGCCGGTAGATTGCCAGCACAAGTTCATGACAGCCCTGACGCTGCCTCGAACCACCGAAATAGATCACGCCGTATCATACCTGCCCATCCCGCCCATCTTGCCCATCTCGCCCATCTTGCCCATCCCGCCCATCCTGTCAGCCCATCTTGCCCATCCTGCCCATCCCGCCCATCCTTTCCCCATGCCTACCACCGACTACATCCGACACGCCGCGAAGCTGGCTCGGCAGGCCCAGATGCAGGCCGCCATGGGCGAGACGCCCAAGCTGGATGCCGACTTCTTCAAGGCCCTGTCCAAGGCCCTCGACGAGATCGCCGAGGGGCTGGAGCAGGTGGCCCGGCGGGCCCGCGAGTGACTTCAGCCGGCGTCCGTCCCCTGGGGGACGTCGAGCTGATCGACAGCGACAGCGCGCTCGCTCAGTGGCTCGCCGACGCCGACGACGCGACGCTGCTCGCCATCGATACCGAGGCGGCCAGCTTCCACCGCTATGAGGACAAGGTCTACCTCCTCCAGCTCTCCACCCGCGAACGCACCGCCGTGGTGGATCCGCTGGCAGTCAGCAGCCTGGACGCCGTGGGCGACCTGCTGGCCGACCCGGCAGTGGAGTCGGTCTTTCACGACGCCGATTACGACCTGCGATTGCTGGCCCGGCAGTTCGGCTACAGCTGCAGTAACCTCTTCGACACCCGGGTCGCCGCCCAGCTCCTGAACGAGCCGGGGATCGGCCTCGCAGCCCTTCTGGAGAAGTACCTCAACGTCAAGCTGGACAAGAAGTTCCAGCGGGCTGACTGGTCGGCCAGGCCCTTGACGGAGGGAATGCTCGCCTACGCAGCCTCCGACACGCACTACCTGCCGGAGTTGCGAGACATACTACGCGACGCACTCATTGCGAAGCGCCGACTGCATTGGGCTGAAGAGGAGTTTGCCCTGCTGGCGGAAGTCCGCTGGCCCGAGGTCGAAGCCATGGAACCCGGCTGGCTCCGGATGAAAGGCGCCAAGGTACTCAAGCCCCGCACCTTGGCAATCCTCGAGGCGCTCTGGACCTGGCGGGACCAGGTGGCCCAGAAGCTCGACCGGGCGCCGTTCCGCATCATGAACAACGAGCCGATGATGGCCCTCGCCAAGGAACCGCCGGCCTCGGTCGAGGAGCTGGCCAAGGTGAAGGGCATTGGTCGGGACATCGCCGCCAAGCGCGGCGCCGAGATCATGAAGGCCGTCAAGCGGGCGCTGGCGATCCCCGACGCCGACCTGCCGCGTCGGGAGCGCCCGCCTCGGCGACAGCCGGATCCCGCCTACGAGACCCGGCTGGAGCGGCTCAAGGCGGTGCGGAACAAGGAAGCCGAACGTATCGGGCTCATGCCCGGCGTCCTATGCCCCAACGGCACGCTGGAGGCAATCGCACGACAGGAGCCCGACACCGTCGAGGCACTGCTGACGGTACCGGGCATCAGGCGCTGGCAGGTAGAGGAGATTGGCGAGCAGCTGCTTCGGGCTGGAACCGCTAAAACCCCATGAACGCCTTGACGCGCGGATCCATCTTGTCCGGCGTCCAGTAGGGCTCCCACACCAGCTCCACTTCCACGCGGTCCACTCCCTCGAGATCGCTCACCACGTTCCGCACATCGTCCATGATCTGGCCGCCAGCGGGACAGCCTGGCGAGGTGAGCGTCATCTTCACGATCACGTCGGCATCCACGTCGGCGGTTTCGTTCACGATGATGTCATAGACGAGACCGATGTCCACGATGTTGAGCCCCAGCTCGGGGTCCTTCACGCCGCGGAGGGCCTTGCGGATGGTATCGGGTTGGATCATGGAGGGAAATATAGTAGGGGCGGCCCGCAGGCCGCCCGTACGCGTCAGGCGTGCATCACGAGTCCCGCGTCGCGAGTCCCGCGTCCCGCGCAGGCACCGCCTTCGCCACCGCATCCGAGACTGCGGCGCGCACTTCGGCCATGGCACGCAGGGAATGTCGTGCGCGAGGATCGAAGCTGCGATTGGCCAGGAACACCACGAACACATCACGCGCCGGGTCCACCCACATCTCGGTGCCGGTCCAGCCGGTGTGTCCGTAGGCCGAACGGCTCAGCAGCGAGCCGAACACCGAGGTGCCCTGATAGTTTGGATCGGGCGTGTCCCAGCCCAGCAGGCGGGAGCCGGAGAAATCGGTGCCGGTGAGGAATTCCCTGACCGTGGATGCCCTGACCCATTCCGTGCTGTCATTCAGCCGGCCGTCGCGCAGCCAGGTCTGCGCAAAGCGCGCGAGGTCCGACGCCGTCGCGAACAATCCGGCATGCCCCGACACGCCTCCCAGCGTCTGCGCGTTCTGGTCGTTGGGCACGCCGGCAATGACCTCGCCCTTGAGGAACGAACTTGGTGCGATGCGCGCCATCAACGCATGCGGCGGCCGGAACATCGTCTCCTGCATGCCGAGCGGGCTGAAGACCTGCTGGCGGAGAACGGAATCGAGCGGCATGCCCGCCGCCGACTCGAGCACCAGTCCCAGCAGGATGCCGTTGAGGTCGCTGTAAATGGGACTCTTGCCGGGGCGCTGCATCAGCGACGCGGCCGTCACCTGCGCCAGCGCCTCAGCCCGGTTTGTGGCCGTGCGGTAGAGCGGCAGGAACGGCGGGAGCCCGCTGGTGTGCAGCAGCAGCATCTTGACGGTCACCGAGTCGCGGTCGCCGCCGCTGAACTCGGGGACATACTGTGCCACCGGCGCATCGAGATCGAGCAGACCCTGGTCCACCATGCGGAGCGCTGCACCCGCGGCAATCACCTTGGTGAGTGATGCCAGGTCCCACAGCGTGGAGTCTACCCGCGGGCTCGGTGACCTGGGATTCCATGTGTAGTGGCCGAAATGTGCAGAGTGCAGAATGCGATCATGCGTGCCGATCACCACAACCGCGCCCGGGTAGACGCCACGCTGGATCCCGTGCCGAACCGCCCGGTCCACCGCCGAAAAATCGGGCGCGGGACCGGTGGGGCCGGCATGGGCAGCGGCCGTCAGCAGGAGCGCGGCAATCATCACGATCCCTGCACCGAGTCGGTAATGGGTCCCACGGGCAGGGCATAGAGCAACTGCGCCGTGGCACGGTCACGATCCGTCAGCGCGCCGACGCGCGTGGCGGGGAACATCACGTCCGCCGAATCGGCCGAATGCGGAAGCCCGATTGCGTGGCCGGTCTCGTGCACTGCCACGGCGAAGAGCGACGCATCCGGTAGCCGGACGCCGGTCTGGGTGTGGATGGCGAGCGAGACCGAGGCACGCCGCACCCGGCCCACGCGATCCCAGGTCAGGTCGGTCTGGCCGGCCCGGTCGTAGGGGAACCGGTCGATCCAGCGGAAGACGATGTCGGCGGCACTGGTGTCAGAGATGACCTCGAAGCGCACGCCGGCACCCGAGGCGGACCAGAGATCGAGGGCCCGGTCCACGAAGCTGGTCATGCGCGGGCGGAAGCCCTCGGCGCCACCCTCGACGATGGCCACCCGGAGTGGCAGCCCCGCGCGGTCGGGCCAGCGACGGACCACGGAGTCAGTGGACAGCAGGAGGGAGTCCAGGTAGGTGGACATGCCCGCGCGGGCGATCTGCTGGCGCGCCGCCAGGCGGGCCAGCCGGTCAATCGTGGGCGTCGCGCTCTTCACCGACTCGGCGCCGGCCGAGCCGGGAGGCACCGGGGTGGCGCGGGCGGCCGCGGTCCCCCCCGTCACGGCGGCCTGAGCCGGGGCCGGCCGGAGAGTGTCGCGCGTCTCGCGCAGGTGCTGCACGCGGTCCACGAGCACGATTACCGCAAGTCCCAGTGTGAGAAGCGGCAAGGCGAATCGTTTCATGGCGTCCGGGAAAGGTTTCCAGTTTCTGTTGCAAGGGCCGGGCCGCTTGGGTAGCGCCAGCCGGCTTCGCTGTCTAACATTGGCCCCGGCAGTCCCGTGGCGCTACCCGTCACCCCCTCAGCAAGGAGCAGGTCTCGATCGTGATGGGCTGGTTTGCGCGGGTCCTGGTTCGCTGGCGCTGGGCGGTTCTCGGCGTGTGGATCCTCCTGGGCGCGATTGCCGCGCTCCGGGCCCCGGCCACGCCGGCCCTCCTCAATATCCGCGGCGGCAGCGACAAGCTCACCGAAGCAGCCCTTGCTGAACGCGCGCTCAAGACCCGCTTCCAGGAATCGCTGAGCGATTTCTTCGCGCTCACGCTGGAAGGCCCCGCGCGGTTCGACAACGGCCGGGCCCGCCTGGTGCTCGACAGTCTCACCAGCGTACTTCAGCGACAGCCCTACATCCGCAGCGTCGTGTCGTGGCCGGTGACGCACGATTCGACGTTCGTGAGCCGGGACCATCGCGCCACCTTCCTGGTGCTGGCACTCACGGTGACCGGGAGCGACACGGTCGCGGCACTGGTCGAGCCGGTGCGCGAGACCGTCGCCGCCACGCTGCGCACGTTCCACGATGGCGACCAGTATACGGCGCATCTCACCGGTCGCTCCCCGCTCGATCTCGATGTGAGACACGTGAGTACCGAAGACAGCAAGGTCGGCGAAGCGCGGCTGCTGCCACTCACGCTGGTGATCCTGATCCTGGCCTTCGGCGCGCTGGTGGCCGCGGCGCTGCCGCTGGTGATCGGATTCCTCGCCATTGCCGTCTCGCTCACGATCATCGGATTGCTCACGGAGGTGACACCGATGTCCATCTTCGTGCTCAACATGACCACGATGATCGGGCTCGGTGTCGGAATCGACTACTCGCTCCTGGTGGTGACGCGCTTCCGAGAGGAATTGCGACGGGGCCACCGTCGGCGCGAGGCCGCGATCAATACCATTCGCACCGCGGGCTCCGCTGTCGTGACGTCGGGCATGACGGTGGTGGTCGGTTTCGCCGCACTGCTTTTCACGCCACTCATTGAAACACGAAGTGTGGGACTGGGCGGGCTGGTCGTGGTGGCCGTCGCGGTCGTGCTTTCGACGACACTCCTCCCCGCCCTGCTCGCCATCATCGGACGCGATATCGATCGCCCCAAGTGGCTGGCCAGGCGGCTCACCTGGTACCACTCACCCCGCGCGTGGGACAAGTGGGCCCGCTCGCTGGCGCGCCATCCACTCCGGGCCCTCACGCTGGGTGGCCTGGCGGTCGCACTGCTCACCGGGCCGCTGATGCTCATCCGGATCGGCCTGCCGGCTCGCAACTGGTGGCCCACGGCGACCGAAGCGGGGCAAGGGCTCGAGACGCTGGAGCGGATGGGCGTGGCGGGCTACATCCAGCCGGTGCGCGTGGTGGTCGAGGTGCCCGAGGGCGAGAATGCGGTGGGCGCGGCCGCGCTTCGCGGCATGATGGCGCTCAGCGATTCGTTCCAGGCCGATCCCCGGGTGCGTGAGGTGCGGAGTCTGGTGGACCTGGGCGGACGGAAGAGCATCCTGGAACTCTCCGCCTTCTACAGCGAGCTCGACAGCGCCCGCGCCGAGTATGGCGATTTCATCAACGCATACCTGAGCCGGGACTCGCGGGTCGCACTACTGGACCTGATTCCCTCGGACACGACGTCGCTCACCAGCACCCAGGAACTGGTGCGACGGGTGCGCGACATCGTCTCGCACCCGCCGAGGCAGCTCAGGAACGCCACGATCCAGGTGGGCGGCTACGCCGCGAGCGCGCTCGATTTCCAGGACGACCTGATGGAGCGCTTCCCGCTCATCGTGCTCCTGGTGCTGGGCGCCACCGGACTCATGCTCGCCATCGCCTTCCGGTCCGTGCTGGTGCCGCTCAAGGCCATCGTGATGAACAGTCTCTCGGTGGGAGCCACCTTCGGGCTCATCGTGCTGGTCTTCCAGTACGGTGTGGGCGTGAAGCTGTTCGGACTCGCCGGCGCGACGTCGGCGATCTTCGTGGTGGTGCCGGTCCTGGTGTTTGCGGTGGTGTTCGGGCTGAGCATGGACTATGAGGTGTTCCTGCTGAGCCGCATCAAGGAGGCGTTCGACCGCACCGGCCGGAACGATGAGGCGACGATGGAAGGCGTCGGCGCCACGGCGAGCGTGATCACCTCGGCTGCGCTCATCATGATCCTCGTCTTCGGTGTCTTTGCCTTTGCGCGGGTGCTGGTGATGCAGTTCCTGGGCTTCGGGCTCGCGGTAGCAGTGCTGCTCGACGCCACCATTATCCGCATGGTGCTGGTCCCGGCATTCATGCACCTGGCCGGCCGGTGGAACTGGTGGCCCGGAGTCAGGGCGGGCAAGGCGGGCAGGACGGTCGAGGCGGGCAGGTAGGCGCGCAGACGGTACAATCGCCGCCGCGTCCATCACTGCCCGTCCTCCCGCCTTCCCGTCTTCCCGCCTATTTCGTCATCCCCAAAATCCCCCGCACCACCCACACCAGTCCCAGCGTGAGCAGGGTGAGCAGGACCACGACGACTGCCACTTCCATCACGCCGACGGCCCGATGCAGCCGCTCGGACTGCGCCTGGGCGGCGCGGCGGGCGGCAATGCGCGAGACCGCGGGCGAGGAGACCGGCGTCACGCCCTCGGGAGAGAGAGCCGGGAAGCCCTCGGCCGGCCGGCGCACGTTGCCCAGCAGCTGCCGAGCCTCCGGCGGCCGGAAGCTCATCCGCTGCTCCCACGCCGCCACGATGCCTGAGTGCTTCCGGATCGGCTGCCACGCCTGGCGGGCGTGGTCAAACACGTAATCGTCGGGATCCACCAGCCCCGCCTCGAGGGCGTCGAGCAGTGAGTCCATGCCCATCCAGGGAGTTTCGACGCCGGCGGCATTGCTGGTGAGGAAGTGCGCGGACATGGCGAGCCACCTCGGAGGGGGCTGGTTCCAAGATGGGCCGGA
>CBINCZ010000112.1:0-7147 GCA_966249295.1 uncultured Gemmatimonadales bacterium | reverse complement strand
CGGGATCCGCTGGCCGAGCTGCTGCAAGCTCATCCGTCGGCGCAGCCGTCGTAATCGCCCTCGAACTCGTCCTCGGAGGGCTCTCGATTACGAGAACGAGGACGAGTTTGAGGACGATTCTTACGCCGCCAGAGCCCGCCCCCACCGCAATTGGGGCAGCGCCGCCGCAGCGCGCGCCCGAAATAGCGCATGACACGCCGCGGCAGGCTGGCCGATGAGGTCCGTCGCTGTCTCATGCGGGAAAGCTCGCTCCGGCCGGGCTCCGCGCAAAGCGCTGCACGAGATGGAGCCGCTTCGGGGCAGAGGGTTGCCGAATCCATCCTCTTCCGGACAGATTCGGATTACACCCCTGATTGCAGCGCCTGGACTCCCCGTAAGGTCCGCCCGTGTCGGACCCGCGTTCCTCGCTACCTGTGACGGAAGCCCATGCCTGAACCGGCGCCACGGCTCTCCCTGAATGTCCGCCTGCCGCTCCTGATCGGGAGCGTGCTCCTGATCGTGATCGTGATCTTCGGCGCCCTCAGTTACCGGGTGGCGTCGCACGCATCGTATGCCGCGGCTGGCCAACGGCTCTCCGGGGCCGCCAATCAGCTGGCCACTGCCATCTCGCAGCAACTCGCCGCGCTCAAGGCCCAGATGCGGGAAAGGATCGAGACCCGGGCCATGCAGCGCTTCGTAAACGGCGACACGACGGCGGCTGCGACGGTGCGTGAGGAGCTCACCGCCTTCGGGCGCGATTCGACGCCGGGTAACGCGGTGGAAATCCGTGATGCCGAGGGCACCGTGCACCTGAGCGCGCGTCCCTCGACCAGGACGGACATCGCGGCGGCGGCGCTGGCGCCAACCCTCCCTGACTCGGCCGCACTCGGTCCGATCTTTACCGACGGACACCTCGTGTACTACGAGATGAGCGCACCCATCAAGCGCCGCTCGGGGCCGCCCTGGTACCTGGTGGTGCGGCGCATCATTGATGCCGGCAGCGGAGCCCGCGCCATAGCCGCCATGCTGGGGAGTGACGCGCGGCTGTTCGTGGGAAACGCCGACGGCTCGCTATGGGCCGACATGAGCGCCCCGGCCGAATCGGCGCTGATTCGCGAGACCATCCGCAGCGGCACCTATCGTCGTGCCGGGCAGCTGCGGCTCGGCGCCGTGGCTCGCCCCGCCAACACGCCCTGGCTCATGGGCACCGAGTTCTCCAATGCAGAAGTGATGGGCGGTTCCCGGCCGCTCATGCGGGAGATGGCGGGGATCGCCCTGCTGGTGCTGCTGGCCGGCACCCTGCTCGGCTGGGTCATGAGCCGGCAGCTGACCCGGCCGCTCCTGCAGCTCACCGACGAAGCCGAGCACGTGGCACGCAGTAACGGCGAAACCGAGCACGTGACGCGGACCGGCGACGAATTGAGCCGGCTCTCCGACGCCTTCCGGACCATGGTGGCGCGGGTGCAGGACGGCCAGGAGCGGCTGCGGCTATCCGAGAAGCAGTACCGCATGCTTTTCGACCTCAACCCCAGCCCGATGTGGGTATTCGACCGCAAGACCCTGCGGTTCCTCGCGGTCAACGCGGCCGCAGTCACCAAGTACGGCTACTCCCACGAGGAATTCACCCGCATGACGATCCGGGACATCCGGCCGCCCCAGGATGTCGAGGCTCTCGAGCAGGCCGTTTTCATCGACTTCGATTATCGCCAGGATGTGTCCAACTGGCGGCACATCACCCGCGACGGCACGGTCATCGATGTCGAGATCCGGGGGCGGCCCGTGACCTTTCTGGGTGTGGAGGCGGAACTGGTCCTGGTCACCGACGTGACGGAGCGGAGCCGGCTCGAGGCTCGCCTGCGTCAGTCGCAGAAGATGGAGGCGGTGGGTCGGCTCGCTGGTGGCATTGCCCATGACTTCAACAACGTGCTCTCGGCGGTGCTGGGCTACTCGAACCTCGTGCTGGAGGACCTGCCGGACGATGATCCGCATCGGGACGACATCGAGGAAGTGCGCGACGCGGGCATGCGTGGCGCCGCGCTCACGCGGCAGCTCCTCATGTTCAGCCGGCCGCAGGTCGCCGAGCGGCAGGTGCTCGACATCAACAGCGTGATTGCCGGCGTCCGCAAGATGCTCGAGCGCATCATTGGCGAGGATATCGTGATCGACACCCGGCTCAGCCCGGATGTCGGGCGTGTGCGGATGGATCCGGGACACCTGGAGCAGATTGTCATGAACCTGGCCGTGAACGCCCGCGATGCCATGCCGGACGGCGGGCGTCTCACCATCGAGACGTCGGAAGTGGAGCTCGATGAACTCCATCACGGCGGGAACAAGCTGCTCCCGGCCGGACGCTACGTCATGCTCGCCGTGAGCGATGTCGGCGTCGGCATTCCCAGGGACCAGCAGGCGCGCATCTTCGAGCCATTCTACACCACCAAGCAGCCCGGCGAAGGGACCGGTCTCGGCCTCTCCACGGTCTACGGTATCGTGCAGCAGAACGGAGGGTCGGTGCTGGTCTACAGCGAGCCGGGGCATGGGGCCACATTCAAGGTGTACCTGCCGCGCGTGGAGCAGGCGGCTTCGGCCAGGGCGGAGCCCGTGCCGGTGGCCCCCGCGCGGGGCAGCGCGCGCGAGAGCATACTCTTCGTGGAAGACGAGCCCTCGCTGCTCAAGGTGGGGTGCCAGATCCTGACCCGCGCAGGATACACCGTTGTCGGCATGCCGGGCCCGGAGGAAGCCATTGCCTTCGCGAAAGAGCATCCCGGCCGGATCGACCTGATCGCGACCGACATGGTGATGCCGGGGCTCAGCGGTCGCGAGATGGTGGGACGCATCCGGGAGTTGCACCCCGAGGTGCGGGTGCTCTTCATGTCGGGCTACACCGACGATGCCATCATGCAGCGTGGCGTCACCGAGCCAGGCACCGCCTTCCTGCAGAAGCCGTTCAGCGGCGAGGGTCTGGCGCGCAAGGTGCGTGCGGTGCTCGATGGAGATGCCCATGGCTGAGCGTCCAGCACTGCGCGCCCCGTGCCTGCCGTGGCTCACGCTGGTCGTCCTGCTCCTCCCGTTGCCGTCGCTGGCGACAGCCCAGTCGGTCCCTTCGCCGAGCGTCGATCCCATCGCTACGGTGGCGCACGGACGGCCACTGCCTGGTCCCCTCATCGAGACCGCTGAATTCAGCAGGGCAGTAGCACGCGGCACGCGCACCCGGACCGGCGTGCCGGGCGCGTCGAATTGGGTACAGCACGCGCGCTATCGCATCACGGCGTCGCTCGACGTGGCGACCCATCGCGTGCACGGCCAGGAGCGGGTTACCTACCTGAACCAGTCGCCTGACACCTTGCGCCGTATTGCCGTGCATCTCCGGCAGAACGTCTTTGCGCCCGGCGTGCCGCGCCGTGATCCCGCGCCGGTAACGGGCGGCGTGACGCTGGGCACCATGGCGATCAATGGCCAGCCGGTGACGCTGCGCACGCGCCGGAGCCGGCAGGACCCGGCGCCCGCGGGGCCCCAGTACCAGGTGAATGGCACGGTGATGTGGATGCTCCTCTCGCAGCCGCTCCTGCCGGGCGACAGTCTCACCCTGGATTGCGCGTGGTCATACGAGGTGCCGGAAACGCCGTCGGACGGGCGCGAAGGCAGGGACGGGAACGTCTACTTCATGGGCTACTGGTATCCCCAGGTGGCCGTGTACGACGATGTGCACGGCTGGGTGGCCGATCCCTACCTGCTGGAAGCCGAGTTCTACATGGACCCGGCCGACTATGATGTGCGCCTGACGGTGCCGCGCGGCTGGGTCGTGGGCGCTACCGGCACCCTGCGCAACGTGGATGAGGTACTGACACGGGGCGCGCGCGACAGCCTGCGCGCGGCGCGACGGAGCGGCCGGGTCATTCGGATGCTCACGCCCGGCCAGCATGTTGAGCGGGTGCTTGCGGGCCGCGACAGCACCGTCACCTGGCATTATACGGCCGACGATGTCCGGGACTTTGCCTGGGGTGCCAGCAATGAGTACGCCTGGGACGCTACCCGCGCGCTGGTGAAAGTGCCGGGGCGGAGCGCGCCGGACACGGTGGACATCAACAGCTACTTCCGCCTGCACCAGCCTGCGGCGGCGTGGGCCGTCGGCGGCGCACGCTTCACCCGCGATGCAATCGAGCAGCTGTCGGCGTGGCTCTGGCCCTACCCATGGCCCCAGATGAGCTCCATGGAAGGTGTCCTCACCGGTGGTGGCATGGAGTACCCGATGATGACGCTGATGCAGCCGTGGGCCGACACGCTTTCGCTTGCCGGCGATCTGATGCATGAGACGGGGCACATGTGGTTCCCGATGCAAGTGGGCTCCAACGAGACGCGCCACCCGTGGATGGACGAGGGCCTCACCCAGTTCAACGTGGCGCAGGCAATGCGCGTGCTCTATGGCGCACCAAGAGTTGGGGGCCGGCCCAATGACTCGGAGGAGGGCCAGCGCAAGTCGTACCTGGAGGCCGCGCGGGCCGGCCATGACCTGCCGCTCTCGCTGCCGGGTGATGAATTTCCCGAAGACCTGTACCTGATCATGTACTACAACAAGACGGCACAGGTCCTTGCGGCTCTGCGCGGCGTGATGGGACCGGAGCGCTTCCATCAGGCGCTGGTGGAATACGGCCGGCACTGGATCGGCCGGCACCCGGAGCCGTTCGACTTCTTCAACGCCATGAGTCGCGGGGCCGGCCGTGACCTCGCATGGTTCTGGAACAGCTGGTTCCAGCACGGATGGTCGCTCGATCAGGCCATCGATTCGGTCACCACCACGGGGGATTCCGTGCGTATCGCCGTGAGTGACCGCGGCCTCGCCATCATGCCGGTGCGCCTGGTGGTAACGCGGGCGGACAGCAGCACGCAGACGGTGGACCTGCCGCCGTCGGTCTGGCTCGAAGGCGCGCGCCGCGTGGCAGCGTCTGTCGCCGCCAGGCCACGGGTGGTCCGCGTGGCGATCGATCCGGATGAATGGTTTCCGGATGTAAATCGGGAAAACAATGGATGGAGCGCCCAGCGCTGAGCGCTCAGCGCTCCGAGTCCGTAATGTCACCGATGCCACTCCTTGCACCGCTGGCGCAATCCGCCTGAAAACCGTATGCTGGAGGGAGCCCAGCCAGGGAGCCCCCCATGCCCGCGCCAGGCCGTTCCCGTTTTCTCATAGTTGAAGACGAGCCCGACGTCCGTCGGGTCATCGCCCGATTTGTGCGCCTGCTCGGTGCCGACCCGATCGTGGCGGAAGATGGCGAGGAGGGCTGGGAACTGGCACGGCTCGCCGATCCGCCGTTTGAGCTGGTGGTGACTGACAGCCGCATGCCGCGGATGACCGGACGGGTGCTGATCGGGAAGTTGCGGGAGCTGCATCCCGGTCTGCCTATCCTTCGCGTGTCCGGCAGTGACGGCCTGAGCGGCGAGGCACCGACGCCGGAGGTTGTCACCCTGCGCAAGCCATTCACACTCGACGAATTCGTCTCGGCGGTGAAGCAGGCGCTCGAGCGCGGCGGGAAATAGCGCGGCGCAGTGACGGCCGACAACAGAGCGCCCCGGTTGATGTCCAACCGGGGCGCTGCATTTCATGGGTGCCTGTGATGTGGCTCAGCTGCCGGGTGCTCCTCCTCGCCTCCGGCTGGCCAGCATCACTCCCAGCAGGCCAAGCAGTCCCGATGCGAGCAGCGTGATGGGTGCGGGCTCGGGGACGATGCCCACCGACGCCGAGATGGACGTAGTGCCCTCGGCCGAGGTGACGACTGGCGGCGTGAAGGTGTCGAAGATGACGTCGGTATATGTCAGCGGCGACGGCGGCGAACTGACCGGAATCGTCATGTCGGAGATGTGACCCGAACAGCAATTGGGCGCGATCGTCGTCGGCGTGACGGTGCGGTAGGAGATGTTGAACTGACGGGTTGCGCTCACCGGGTCAGTTGTCGTCAGGTCGATGTAGAAGGTGAACAGCGGGACGTTGGGGTTCATGGCGGCAGGAAAGAGAAAATCTCCATCCCCCGTGAACGATGTCGTAAGGGTGCCGATCTCCATCGGCGAGCGGACGTTCGTGGCGGTCAGGGTGCCGGCCAGCCCCAGGAAGGTCAGCGTCAGCGACTCATCACCGTTGGTGATGGTGATGAAATTGTCGCTGGCGAGGCAGGAGCCCACCGCGCTGGTCGTGCCACAGGAGAAGTGTCCGGTGAAGGTGTAATTCATGACGTAGCCGGGTTCGCCATTGGGGAGCGTGACCCAGCCTTCCGCGTGGAGCAAGGAAGGGCAAAGCATCGCGGCGACAGCCAGCCCACCCACGATGCGACGGGCATGCAATGGCATAATCAAATCCTCACGTGCTGCGCCGAGGAGGTGCCGGATCAGTGGCCCGCCCGATGCGGGACGGCCGCCGGCGCTGGGCCTCGGCCTCCAAATAATACGTGGCCGTCCCGGGGGCGGACAGGCGCCCACTTACGTGTCCGAAAATGGCTAGTCATCGCCGCTCCGCCGCATAGATTGGGGGCATGATCAACGATGCCATGTTCTACAACGCCTACGCCTCGCGTGACCCTCGCTTCGATGGGGTCTTCTTCATTGGCGTGACATCCACCGGCGTCTATTGCCGCCCCGTCTGTCCTGCCAGGACTCCCAAGCAGGCCCATTGCCGGTTCTTCGAGAGCGCCGAAGCGGCGGAGAAGGCGCGTTTCCGGCCGTGCCTGCGCTGCCGACCCGAGCTTGCGCCCGGCCAGGCACCGGTGGACGGCGCGCAGCGCATTGCCGGCATGATCGTGCAGCGCATTGATGAAGGGATGCTCGATGGCGGCGCCCGACTGGAGCGGATCGCCGAGCAGTTCGGCTGGAGTTCGCGACAGATCCGGCGCATCCTGCAGCAGGAGCTGGGCGTCTCACCCATCGAACTGCTGCAGACCCGCCGGCTCCTGCTCGCCAAGCAGCTGCTGACGGAGACGGCGCTGCCGGTGACCGAGGTCGCCTTTGCCAGCGGGTTCGCGAGCCTGCGCCGCTTCAATGACGCCTTCACCCGCCGTTACGGCATGCCGCCGAGCCGGTTGCGCAAGGCGGCCAAGGGCAGCGCGGCGCCGACGCCGTCCGCGTCCATCACCCTGCAGCTGAGCTATCGCCCGCCTTCACTGTTCAATTCGCTCCCCATCGGCGCGGC
>CBINCZ010000111.1:0-7161 GCA_966249295.1 uncultured Gemmatimonadales bacterium | reverse complement strand
AGCATCTCCACCGTCCACACACCGATGCCACGCACGGCAGTGAGCCGTTCGATGAGTTCCTCATCCGGCATCCGTCGCGCGACGGAGAGCCTGGGCACGGTGCCATCCAGAACCTTGGCTGAAAGATCCCGGAGCGCCAGCACCTTGTTGCGGGAAAGTCCCGCGCCGCGCAACGTCGCATCATCTGTGTCCAGCACTGCCTGCGGGGTGGGGAAGCGCCTGGGTCGGTAGATCTTCACGAATCGTCCGAAGATGGTGGACGCCGCCTTGCCCGACAGCTGCTGGTACACGATCGACTCCGCCAGCGCGTGATAGATGCTCTGGGTCTTGACCGGCGTGAGCGCGAAGGGAATCGACCGCCGCATCAGCTTCCCCAGGACCGGGTCCTGACGGGCCAGATGCCGGCATGCCTCACGCGGGTCGTATTCAAGTTCGCCATTGCCGCGCCGGCGGCTGCGGTCTCCTGGGGCTACTGCGGTCATCTATGCTCCGTAGAAGGGTTGGTTTCGGTAGTAGACGGCTGGGCGGCTAGGCGGCTGGTGTCCTGCTTCAGGTCTCCAGCTGTTCAGCCCCTCATGTTCCGCTCGCGGTCGCCTCACCTCCGGGCGCTGCAGTTCGCTCAGGGAGGAGAGATCAAATTCGGGCTGCCGCTCACTGACGCGCCCTCTGGCGACGCGACTCGCTCGCTTCACCATGGTGCTTCGCCGAGCCGCCGAGCCGCCGAGCCGCCAACAGCCAACAGCCAATAGCCAATAGCTATCTTCCCCTCATGACTCCCGAACAATTCCGCGCCCACGCGCACCAGCTCGTGGACTGGATGGCCGACTACCTGCGCGACGTCGGTTCGTTGCCGGTCACACCCGACGTACTGCCGGGGCAGGTGCGTGCGCAGCTGCCGGCATCTCCACCCGAAACAGGCGAGCCGTTCCCGGCCATCATGGCCGATCTCGACCGGGTCATCATGCCCGGCATGACCCACTGGCCTCATCCCGGCTGGTTTGCGTACTTCGCGGCCAACAACAGCCCGCCCAGCATTCTCGCCGAGATGTGCATTGCGGCACTCGGCGCGCAGTGCATGTCGTGGAACACCTCGCCGGCCGCCACCGAACTCGAGCAGACGGTGATGGACTGGCTGCGCCAGCTGGTTGGCCTGCCCGACGCCTTCACCGGCGTCATCCAGGACACGGCGTCCACCGCAACGCTGGTGGCCGTGATCTCCGCGCGGGAGCGGGCACGCGAACGGCATGGCAACGTCCCACTCGCCGTCTATGGTTCCCGCGAAGCCCACTCGTCGGTGGCCAAGGCGGTGCGGCTGGCCGGACTCGGCGACGATGCCTTCCGGCCCGTGCCGGTGGACAGCGACTATGCGCTCCGGCCCGACGCCCTCGAGGCAATGATCAATGACGACCGCGTCAGGGGCCTCGTACCCGCGTGTATCGTCGGCACGATCGGCACCACGTCGTCTACCGCTGTGGATCCGATTCCCGCGCTGGCCGATATCGCGGCATCGCACGGCAGCTGGCTTCATGTTGACGCCGCGTGGGCCGGCAGTGCGGCGCTGCTGCCGGAATGCCGGTCGTACTTTGCCGGCTTGGACCGGGCCGACAGCTATGTCTTCAATCCCCACAAGTGGCTGCTCACCAACTTTTTCTGTAGCGCCTACTTCGTTCGGGACGTGCCCCAGCTGCTCCGCGCCTGCAGTGCCAATCCCGAGTACCTGCGCGCCGCGCACGACGGCGACGTTGTCAATTACCGCGACTGGGGCATCGCCCTCGGCCGGCGGTTCCGCGCGCTCAAGCTGTGGTTCGTGCTGCGCTCCTATGGGGCGGAGGGCATTCGCACCATGCTGCGTCGGCACCTCCAGCTGGCTGAAAAGTTCCGCTCATGGGTCGAAGCCGAGCCGGACTTCGAGCTCATGGCGCCGTCGCCCTTTGCGCTGGTCTGCTTCCGTCATCATCCCGCCGGCATGGACGATCCCGAGCTCGACCGGCACAACGAGGCCCTGCTGGCGCGCGTCAACGCCTCTCGCGAGGTGTTTCTTACCCATACGCGCCTGGGCGGCCGCTACACCATCCGCATGGCCATCGGCCAGTGGCAGACGACAGAGGCACACGTGGCGAGGGTGTGGGAGCTGATTGGGGCGGCGGCACGCCGCCCGCTGAAAGCTGAAGGCTGAACGCCTTGAGCTTTCAGCCCTTAGCATTTAGCCGTAACCTCCCCCAACATCGGCGCGAGGAACCTCCCCGTCACCGATTCCGGCGTCTCCGCCACTGTCTCCGGCGGTCCCTGGACCACCACGCGTCCGCCGTCCTTGCCCGCGCCAGGGCCCATCTCGATCACCCAGTCGGCCCGCTTGATCACGTCGAGATGATGCTCGATGACCACCACCGTGTGCCCCGCGTCCACCAGGCGGTCGAGCACCTGAAGCAGGACCCGCACGTCGTCCAGGTGGAGCCCCGTGGTCGGTTCATCCATCAGGTACAGCTTGCGGCCGCCGCGCTTGCTGGCACTGATCAGCTCCCGCGCAATCTTGAGTCGCTGGGCTTCGCCGCCTGACAGCGTGGTGGCGGGCTGGCCCAGCCGCAGGTACCCAAGTCCCACTTGCTGCAGCTGCCAGAGCGCGGCGCCCAGCTTGGGCTGGTGACGGAAGCGATTGATGGCCTCAGTTACGCTCCACTGCAGTACGTCATGAATGGAATGGCCGTGGATCTTCACGTCCAGCACTTCACGCTTGTATCGGGTGCCGTTGCAGATCTCGCAGGGGACGTACACGTCGGCCAGGAAGACCATCTCCACCTGGACGTGTCCCGCGCCCTCGCATGCCTCACAGCGGCCGCCGGCCAGGTTGAAGGAGAAAGTGGATGCGGTATAGCCCCGCTGGCGCGAGAGCGGCTGCGCCGCGAAGAGCTCGCGGATCTCGTCGAAGGCCTTGATGTAGGTGACGGGGTTGGACCGGGGCGTCCGGCCGATCGGTGACTGGTCAATCAGGAGCACGTCGCTCAACAGCTCCCAGCCGCTGAGCTCGCGCACCTCGCCGATTTCCTCCCCCAGGTGCTGCTTGGCCGACGAGCCGCCATGCATCCGCTTCTCGAGCTGCCTGTACAGAATGTCATGCACCAGCGTGCTCTTCCCCGAACCGGAGACGCCGGTAACCGCCGTGAGCGTACCGAGGGGGATCTCCGCGTCTACTTCGTGCAGGGTATGGAGGGATGCCCCGCGCAGCTTGAGCCAGGCCGGGCCCGTGGTACGGCGGACACTCGGCACCGCGATGCGTTTCCGCCCGTTGAGGTACTCCCCCGTGAGCGAGGCGCCGGCATCGGCGAGTGAGCCGGCATGCACCACCTGGCCACCATGCTCACCGGCGCCGGGTCCCAATTCAAGCATGAAGTCCGCCTGCTCGATGACCGCAGGATCGTGCTCCACCACCAGCACCGTATTGCCCAGGTCACGCAGGCGATGGAGCACCGCCAGGAGCCGCTCGGTGTCGCGCGGATGGAGCCCGATGCTGGGCTCGTCCAGCACGTAGAGCGTGTCCACCAGCCGCGCGCCCAGGGCATTCGCCAATGCGATGCGCTGGGCTTCACCGCCCGACAGGGTCCGGGCCTGGCGGTCGAGGGTGAGATAGCCGAGACCGACATCGCGCAGGAACGAGAGGCGCGAGGTGACCTGTTCCAGCACCAGCTCGGCGATGGCCTGGTCGCGCGGACCCAGCTCCAGGCCATCGAGCCAGGCCACCAGTTCGTCCATTGAGAGCGCCGCGATGTCGCCGATGTGTCGTCCCGCGATCTTCACGGCGCGAGCGTCGTCGTTCAGGCGGGTGCCGCCGCAGGCAGGGCAGGTTTCCGCCAGCTGGTATTGCCGCAGGAAGACGCGGATGTACTGCTTGTAGCGCTTCTCCTCCAGCCCGACGAGAAACGGGAAGATGCCCAGGTACTTGCCCTTCCGGCCGTGGAGCAGCTCCTGTCGCACGCTTGCCTTGAGCTTGCGCCAGGGGGTGTCGGGATTGGCGCCCAGCTCGCGCGTGCGATCGACAACCAGTCGCCGGCGTGACTCGTAGCGCGGCTTGGTCCAGGGATCGATGGCACCCTCGCGCACGCTGCGATCAGGATCCGGGACGATCAGCCGCTCGTCATACTCGAGGGTGGCGCCGAAGCCGTTGCAGGTGGGGCAGGCGCCTCGCGGGTTATTGAAGGAGAAGAGCGACGGCGTGATGGCTGCGGCCGGCGTGTCGCAGCTGCTGCAGGCCAGGAACTCGGTGAAGCGGAGGCGCCGGCCGTCATCGAGCACGGCGATAGCGATACCCTCACCCTCACCAAATGCCGTCGTTACCGCCTCGTGCAGGCGCCCCGCCGACGCGTCGGACACCGTGAGCCGGTCCACAATGACCAGCAAGCTGTCATCGCTGGCCAGGTCGGTGCCAGCTGGCAATTCCTCGAGGTGCCGCTGTTCGCCTTGGTGCAGCACCCGGACAAAACCCATGGCGCGAAGATTTTCCACGATGGCGTGGTGGTCGTGCCGCGCCGAGGCGGGGAGCGGAAAGGTGACCAGCACACGAGTGGCACCGGAGCCGAGCACTTCCCTGACCGCAATCTCAGGGGTCTCGCGCCGGACCGGCGCCCCGCAGCGGCGGCAGAAGGGCTGGCCGATGCGGGCCCACAGGAGCCGGAGAAAATCGTAGATCTCTGTGGCGGTACCGACCGTCGAACGGCTGGAGACGGCCGGGTTCCGCTGCTCGATGGCGACAGCGGGTGCCAGCCCCTCGATCCGGTCCACGTCCGGCTTGGGCATCCGCTCGAGAAACTGCTTGGCGTACGTGGAGAGTGACTCGATGTAGCGTCGCTGGCCCTCGGCGTAGATCGTGTCGAAGGCCAGCGAGGACTTGCCTGATCCTGACGGTCCGGTGACCACGATGAGGGACCGGTGGGGCAGCTCGACGGAGATCCCCTTGAGGTTGTGCTGGCGGGCATTCACGACATGAATCTCTGACACGCGGGAAGAATAGCGGCGGGCCATGCTTCGGGAAAGTTTCGGGTGGCCCTGCTCCTGTCCGACCCCCCGTTCCGCCGTTAAACTTCCCCCCTTCATGGCCAAACTTCTGACACCGAAGGTCCTGGTCCGCGGCTTCCAGATCTTCCTGGCCGCATCGCTGATCGGCTTCGGGCTCACGCTCTGGTATGGCAACAACCTGAGCGCGTTTGCGGAGGGACTCCGCAACGTGCACTGGATCTGGCTGCTGATGGGGCTGGGGCTGGCGTCGATGGACTGGATCGGCGGGGGCCTGCGCCTCTGGGTGGTAGCCCGGCAACTCATGCCTCGGCCGTCGCTCAAGGGGATGGTGCTGGCCGGCGGGATGAGCGCGTGGGCGGCGTACATCACGCCGCTCCAATCGGGCGCCTTCCCGATGATGATGTACACCATGCGGCGCTACGGCATTCCCTTGCCGGTGGCCGCGACCTGCGCACTCATGGGGTTCGTGGGAACGGTGGGCTTCTTCGCCATCGCGGGCCCGCTCGCGCTCCTCGCCGGCGCGGGCAAGGCTCTCGGCACCCAAGGCGACGTGCTTGGCCTCTCGCTCTACGACCTCTTCCTCGGGAGCCTCACGGTCTTTGCGGGGCTGGGCGCGCTGCTGGTGCTGGTGATGATCTTCCCACGCCTCGTGCGGAACCTGCTCGACCGGCTGGCGGCCTGGCTGGGCCGGCGCAGCACGCGCTTCGCCAGCAGGGTGGATGGGATCCGGAAGGGGCTGGACGAGGCCCACGGGCATCTCGTCAAGCTCAACAGCCCCAAGGGCTGGCTCTCCGTCTTCCTCTGCATTCTCCTGTCGGGTCCCTCCCACGCCAACAAGCTGCTGGCCGGCTACGCGACCCTCCGCGCGCTGGGGATCCATACTAATTTTGTGGATGTACTGCTGCTGCAAACCTTCATTGCCTTCCTGCTCTACTTCGCGCCGACCCCCGGCGCGTCCGGCATTGCCGAAGTCATGTCCGCTGCGGTGATGTCGGTGTACGTGCCCAAGCCGCTCACGCCGCTCTACACCCTGCTGTGGCGCCTCATCCTGAGCTGGTACACGGTGGGCTTTGGTTTCGTGGTGTTCGCGCGCTGGGTGCAGAAGGGACTCCAGACCATCGGCGTCTCACCCCACACGGACGACAACACCGGCAGTCCCCAGCCCGCCGCCCCATGAGCGAAGCCGAAGAACCCCTGGGCCAGGTCTACGACGCCCGGCTGCTGCGGCGTCTGCTGGGATACCTGCGTCCGCATCTCCGGCTTGCCTTCGCTGCGCTGGTCCTGCTGCTGCTGAGCGCCGGGCTCGCGCTGGTGGGGCCGAGACTCACGCAGTACGCCCTCGACGTGGCGATCCCCCGTCGGGACGTGGGGCTGCTGGGCTCGCTTGCGTTCCTGTATATCGGCGCGCTGGCGCTCGATTTCCTGGCCGATTACGGCCAGACGCTCCTTACCACGCTCATCGGCCAGCGGGTGATGCTGGACCTGCGCACCCGGATCTTCGGCCACCTGCAGCGGCTCTCGATCAGCTTCTTCGACCGCAACCCCGTAGGCCGGCTGATGACCCGGGTGACGAGCGACGTCGAAACGCTGAACGAGCTGTTCTCCTCCGGGCTCGTCACCGTCTTCGGGGACGTCTTCACCCTGGCCGCCATCATGGGCATGATGCTGCTCATGAACTGGCGGCTGGCGCTGGTGGCCTTCAGTGTCATCCCGCTGGTCTGGCTCACCGCGACCATGTTCCGGAAGCATGTCCGGGAAGCATTCCGTGACATCCGGGTGCGGCTCGCCCGGCTCAACGCCTACCTGCAGGAACAGCTCTCGGGCATGCGGATCGTCCAGCTCTTCCGGCGGGAGCAGGCCGGCTACGAGGAGTTTGACCGGCTCAATCGCTCCCAGCTCGATGCCCACCTTCGCTCCATCACGGTGTACGCCATCTTTGTCCCGGTGGTCGAATTCCTGTCGTCGCTGGCGCTGGCACTGCTGCTCTGGTACGGCGGCCTCCGGACCCTGGGCGGCACGCTCACGGTGGGCGTGCTGGCGGCTTTCATTCAACTGAGCCGCCGATTCTTCCAGCCGCTGCAGGACATTTCAGAAAAGGTGAACCTGCTGCAGAGCGCCATGGCCTCGAGTGAGCGGATCTTCCAGCTGCTGGAC
>CBINCZ010000110.1:0-7201 GCA_966249295.1 uncultured Gemmatimonadales bacterium | reverse complement strand
GCCCGCATTCGAGCAGAACCTGGCACGCGCCATCGAGGCGCTTTCGCCGCTCAGCGAGGCCGAATGGACCGCTGACCGTATCCTCGAAGCGATCAAGACCAGCGCAGAGGCGAGCGGCACGAAACTGGGCGACGCCATGCAGCCCATCCGTATCGCACTCACGGGCGGCATCGTATCGGAGCCGGTGAATGAGCTGCTGGCAGTGGTGGGGCGTGAGCCTGCGCTGGAGCGGTTAATGCGCTTTATCGACGCGAGTGCCTGAGTTAGAGTCGCAAGGCTCTTCGTCTGACGCACCGCGCTCGCTCGCGGCCCGCAGCGCCGCCGGGCGCTGCAGTTCGCTCAGATGGGCGGGGTCATAATTCGGGCTTCCGCTCACTGACGCGCCCTCTGGCACCGCGGGCCACTCGCTCGATGTCGAAGGAGAACATCCGATGCGAACCACGATCCTGGCGGCCCTGGCCCTGGCCACCGCTTGCACCCGCACAATTCCAGTGGCACCCTCGCCCGCACCGACCCCGGTCCCTGCAGCGCCCATCCCGGAAACCAGGCCTGCACCGCCGCGCATGGAACCCGCCACGCCTGATTCCAACGCAGCGCGTGACTCAGCCAGGGCGGATTCGGCGCGCCAGGTCCGGCCAAGCGTCATCTCCGCCGCGTTCACGGGCGACATCAACCTCGGCACCACCACCTTGCCGGCCGGGTTGCCGCCTGACAGCGGCCGCACCGTGCTGAGTTCAGCGCAGCCGGCGTTGCAGGGCGACCTCGTGGTCGGAAACCTCGAGGGCGTGCTCGCCGACACCGGTACGTCGGAGAAATGCATCCGGCGGGTGGGCAAGCGCATCGAGACCAAGGAACTCTGTTACGCCTTCCGCACGCCTACCTTCCTCGCACCTCGACTCAAGGACGCCGGATTCACCCACCTCAACCTGGCCAACAACCATAGCGGCGATTTGGGAGAAGCCGGCCGGGTCTCGACCGTCACCGTGCTCGACTCACTCGGCCTTGTCCACTACGGGCCGCTCGGGTCGATTGCGCTCGACACGGTCCAGCGGGGTGACAGTTCCAGCGTCATCGCACTGATCGGCTTCAGCACGTATCCGTTTTCCTACAATCTCCTTGAGCTCGACAACAGTACTGCAGTCGTCGATTCGGTGCGTCATCTCGCCGACATCCTGGTGGTCACCTTCCACGGGGGAGCCGAGGGCGCTGACGCCCAGCACGTGGACACGATGCCGGAATTCCTCGGTCGGGAGCCGCGCGGTGACCTGCGGCAATGGGCGCATGCCGTGATAGACGCCGGCGCCGATGCGGTAGTCGGCCATGGTCCGCACGTGCTGCGTGGCATCGAGTTCTACCGCGGTAAGCCCATCGCCTATTCGCTGGGGAACTTTGCCACCTGGCGTGGTTTCAGCCTGGCGGGTCCCCTTGGCGTTACGGCTGTCCTGCAGCTCGAGTTCTCCGGCACCGGCGAGTTCCTTCAGGGAAAGCTGACGCCCATGTACCAGGCGCGGGGCCAGGGTCCGCGACCTGACCCCGAGCGCCGCGCCATTGCGCTGGTGCGGGAGCTCTCCCAGGCCGATTTCGGCCCCGATGCTGCGATTATCCGGGACGACGGCACCATCCTCGCGCCGAGAGGCACACCACACTAACGTTCGGCATGACAGAAATTCCCAATGAAGGCCCGACGCCTGTCGCCATCGCCGCCACGCAGGGCCCGGTGGAGCTGCGTGCTGAGCTGGTAGAGGACGACCGGACGCCGGAAGGCATGGTCTGCATGGGCACTTTCCGCGGTGAGCGGCTGGTGTCTCGCTGCGTCCTGCCGCCTGAGGCCTGGAACCAGATCGAGGAATTCGGCCTGCTCGACGAGCCGGTCCAGGTGGTCCTGCTAGCCCGCGAGGCGCCCCCAGGTCTGCAGTGCCAGCTCTTCGCCGTGGTCGAAGTGCCCGACGAGCTGGAAGACGACGAGGACGAGGACGATGAGCCCGAGGAGCCCTGGGCGGCCAGCGTGCCCAGCTCAGGCTACGAGGCGGCGGTCCAGGACGATGACGACGAGGCCGAAGCCAACGTGGCCACGCTCCCACTCGGCAATATCGTGCGCTATGCGCATGAACGGGTCTACCCCGAGAGCCTGTCGCATGAGGCTGCGGATGTCCTGCGGAAGGTGATTCAGGGCGAAACAGCGGAGATGGTGGACCGGGCGCTGGCGGATTTGTTCAAGGATTTGTAGGAGCTGAAAGCTGAGCGAAGGTACTGCCTTTAGCCTTTAGCTCTCATAGCTCACCGCCCTGAATTGCCATATCCGCCTCAACAGCTCGTCCAGGTGCCCATGCACCACGAAGGCATCGACGGCGGCGGAGGTGGCGGCGGCGTCTACACCCCAGAGGCCCGCGCGCTTCTGCTCCCCGTCAAAGTTGGCCTGCACCCAGACCCGCTCCTCCTCCGCGTAGACCGTGGCCAGCATGCTGAAGAAGTGCTGGGTCACCGCGTTGACGCCGGGCCCGCCAATGGCGATCGTCGTCTGCCGCTGCAGCAGCTCGCTCCGGAAGTAGCTCTCGTCGTCCGTCAGCACCGCTCGCCGGTAGGGCTGCCCGTCCGCCCGCCGGTCGATCTCGTCGCGCAGCCAGATGGCCAGCGGGCGGTCACGCTCGATGGCGGCGGCGGTGGATCCCGTCACGACAACGATGGTCTCTTCCAGGTCCAGCAGTTTCACTGCGGCGACTCCTCCGGCACGAGATCGGGCGGTGGTGGCGTGCGCTGGTTCTTCTCGAACTGGCGTTCCGCTTCCTTGCGTTCCCGGATTTCCTTGATGGCCTTCTTGAACTCCTCGGTATTCTGCGCGCGCTGCGCCGCCTGGCGCAGGTCCTGGTACAGCGCGGCCGACCGGTCAAACGCCTGCTGGTCATTCCCTCCCGCCGGGATCGGGAGCAGCCCCAGCAGCGCGGTCGGGATTTTCAGCCCCGCAACATAGATCCATTTCGAGTCAAGGCCGAACTTGGCCCCACCCAGCGTGGTGGTCCAGTCGGGGGGACGCGCCGCTCGCGTCGCCGGATCGGTCGCGATGGAATCGAGAAAAGCCTGAATGATGGCGGTGACGGCGCTATCGGCCAGTTCCGAGTGCGACCGGCTGAGCCGGCTCGCCAGCTCCCGCGGTGGGAGCGGCAATGGCGCCACCCACACCTTGCCGGTGGACTGCGCCGGCCCGATCCGCTCATAGCGCTGCTGCGCGCCATCGTTCTGGGCCGGTCGCTGACCACGAGACAGCTGGCCTGATCCGGTGTCGGCCGAGCCACGCGGCGGGGGAAGTTCCCTGCCGGGTACCTGAGGCGTCGCCGCCGCCGGTGCAGCCGCAGCGCGCGGCGGGCGAGCCCTCGTTGCCGACGCAACACCGCCAGGAGTCACCGGCGGCAGCTCGGTGAGCCGAATCTGCTCGTCCACAGGCACCATTTGGGGCACACGCGCGCGAAACAGCAGCAGCGCAAGCACCAGCAGGTGGAGGACGATACTGCCGGCCAGCACCAACCATGATCCGCGCCGAGGCTGCGGGAAGAGCAGGTCAGGTGCGGGCCGCAAGATCCTCCCAGCTCGACTCGGCCAGGACGGCGCCGAGCCGGCTGATGCCTTCCGCCAGGCGTTCAGGCGGCACCGTCAGGGCGATGCGGAAGAAGCCCTCCCCCGCCGGGCCGAAGCCTGCGCCTGGCAACACGATCGTACCGGTATCGAGCATCGCCTTCTTCGCGAACGCCTGGGACGGTACGCCCTCCGGCAACGGGACCCAGAGATACATCGCTGCCTTGGGACTCTGAAGCTGGAAACCGGCGTCGCGCAGCGCTTGCACACCTGCGTCACGCCGGCGCTGGAGTTCCGCGCGGATAGGCGCGACGAACTCCTCGCTCCGGTCCAGCGCCACGCAGCTCGCCTTCTGGACGGCGAGGAATGGTCCCGTGTCCACATAGCTCTTGACGCGGTTGAGCGCGTAGATGAGAGGCTTCGCCCCGACGGCATAGCCGACGCGCCAGCCCGTCATGGCGTAGCTCTTGGAGAGCGAAAGAAATTCCACGGCCACCTCGCGCGCACCCGGTACCTCGAAGATGCTCGGCGCGCGGTAGCCGTCGAACGTGATATCGGCGTAGGCGTTGTCGTAGGCCAGCAGGATGTCGTACTTGCGGCAGATGGCCACCGACTTCTCGAGGTATTCAAGCGGTGCAACCGCGGCAGTCGGATTGTTCGGATAGTTGAGGTAGACCAGTCCGGTGCGCTCCAGCACCGAGGCGGGAATGCGGTCCCAGTCCACCAGGAAGTCGGTCTCGGGGCGCAGGCCGCAGATATGGGGCTCGCACGCCGAAAGCAACGCGCCGCCGATGTAGGCCTGGTACCCGGGCTCCGGCACCAGCACCACGTCGCCGGGATTGCACACGGCGAACGCCATGTGGGTGAGCCCTTCCTTGGAGCCGATCAGCGGCAGGATCTCGGTCATCGGATCGAAGCTCTGGCCAAAGCGCCGCTCCACGAAGGCACTGCACGCCTTCCGGAATTCGGGCAGGCCGAGCTGAAAGCCATACTTGTGGTAACGCAAGTCCCCCAGCGCATCCTTGAGTGCGTCGATCACCGGCTGCGGCGGCAGGTAGTCGGAATCACCGGCTCCCATGTCGATCACGTCCACGCCGTCGTCGAGCAGCCGGCGCTTGATGCCCGGAATCTCCGCCAGGGGATAGCCGGGAAGCCGTTCGGTCCGCTCGCTCTTCTGGATCATTGCTCCGCTCCTGACAGGACAGAATTAGAGAGAATCCCGACGCCACTGACCTCGACCTCCACGACGTCGCCGGGGGCAAGCGGCCCCACACCCGCGGGTGTGCCGGTGGCGATCAGGTCGCCGGGCTCCAGCGTCATGATGTTGCCGATGTACGCTACCAGCTCGGGAATGCTGAAATGCATGCCCGTACTCGCTGCCCGCTGCCGCTCGGCGCCGTTGACACGGGTCACCAGCTCAAGCGAGCGCCAGTCGAGGCCCTCCACCACACGTGGACCGGCGGGACAGAACGTATCGAACCCCTTGGCCCGTCCCCACTGGCCATCCACCTTCTGGAGGTCACGCGCCGTCACGTCGTTCACGCAGGTGAATCCGCCGATCGCAGCCTCGGCCTCCTCCAGCGAGCCGCCCCGGAACCGCTTCCCCATCACGACGCCGATTTCGCCTTCGAATTCGACCTGGCTCGACGCGGCGGGCAGAACGATTGCTCCGCCGTGCTCCAGCAGTGCGCTGGGCGGCTTGAGGAAAAGCATCGGCCGCTCCGGCATCGGGTTGCCCAGCTCCGCCGCGTGCGCGGCGTAGTTGCGCCCGACACAGACAATCTTGGAGGGCCGGGGTCCATTCCTCATACGCTGGCGCCGATCCCGAAACGGGCGAAGAAGTCTTCCACCCGAGTGCGTACTTCATTCCACGATCCCACGATTCGATCCGCCGGCGGCAGGCCATTGAGCACCAGCGGGCCGTAGCGCTTGGTGACCACGCGGCTGTCCAGCAGCACCACGACGCCCGCGTCCTGGCGACTCCGGATCAGCCGGCCGAAGCCCTGCTTGAGCTTGAGCGCCGCGTGGGGCAGCAGGTATTCCATGAAGCCGTTGCGCCCCTGCTCCTCCAGTTGCTCGCAGCGCGCGGCCGTGATCGGCTCGCTCGGGACCTTGAAAGGTAGTTTCGTGAGCACCAGCGCGCGCAGCGCCCGCCCCGGCACGTCCACACCTTCCCAGAACGAATCGGTCCCGAGCAGGATGGCCTGTCCCGACTCGCGGAATCGCCGCAGGAGCTGGTCCCGCTGGGCTTCACCCTGTACCAGCAGCGGCCAGCGCGGATCCAGCTCCTGGCGCAGCCGCGCCGCCGCGCGGCGGAGCGCCGCATGGCTGGTGAAGAGCACGAACATGCCGCCGTCCGATGCGTAGGCGATGTCCCGCACTACATGTGCGACGGCGGCATCGTGGGCGGCCTCGTTCTCGCGCGGGTCGGGGATGTCAGTGGGAACACCGAAAAGGCACTGCGCACCGAAGTCAAACGGCGAGGCGAAGGTGGCGCGCACCGTCACCCTGCTGGCCTCCCCATTGAGGCCGAGGCGTGACTCCAGGAACTCGAACTCGCCTGATGCGGCCAGCGTCGCACTGGTGAGTGCCACGGTCTCCACCCGGTCGAAGATGAGCTCCTGGAGAATGGGCGCGAGCTCGAGCGGTACCGACGAGAGCGCCACGTCCTGCTGCTTCCGGCCCGTCCGCTCCATCCAGCGTACGGTGGCCGGCCCGCCCGGGACTGGCCGAAGCGCGCGGTTGAGTCCGTCGGCCACCCCGTCGAGCCGCCGGATCACGGCGCGCAGTTCCCGGAGCAGCTGCGCGCGCCGCTCCGTCTCCTCCCCCTGCTCCAACCGGTCGGCCACCGTTTCAATCAATTCCTTGAGCGCCTTGAACACGGTCGTCACGGCGTCGAGCTCGCGCGTGAGCCCGTCAGCCCAGATTTCGTCCTGGGCAAATTCATCGGTGAGCCGGAGCTGGCCGCCGGCGACGCCGGCGACGCGCGCCTGCAGGCGCTCGAAGAGCTGCTCCGATGCCCGGCGCGCGTCAGCGACGGCCGGCATGAGACGCTGGAGGACCAGGTCGTGGCTGGCCCGGCTCAGCAGGTCATCGCGCGCTGCCAGTTCACGGACAAGCGTCGGCAGCAGGCCTCGTCCGTTGCGCTCGAAGCGGGCCAGCAGCCGTCGCACCATCCGGCTGGTCACCTGGCTGCCGAGATGCTTCGCGGCGACATCCTCGACATGATGCGCTTCGTCCAGCACCAGCCGCTGGTACGGCGGCAGTACGGCGGCTTCCTGCCAGTTGTCCGATGCCTGCCGCACCGCCAGGTCAGCGGCCAGCAGGTGATGATTCACGACGACCACGTCCGCATCGGCTGCGCGTCGGCGCGCCTTGAAGAGGAAGCATCGGTCATAGTGCGGACACTTCATCCGGGTGCAGAGATCCGCCTCCGCGCTCACTTCATCCCAGACCTCGGGGGATGGCTGCACCGGCAGGTCGCTGAGCGTGCCGTCTGCCGTCCTCGCTGCCCAGGCGGAGATGTCATACAGCTCGGCCAGGTGTTCCTGCTCTAGCAGGGTGCGCTTTGCCGCTTCCGCGCTCGCCAGCCGGGAGAGGCAGAGATAGTTGCGCCAGCCCTTGAGCAGGGCGA
>CBINCZ010000109.1:0-7223 GCA_966249295.1 uncultured Gemmatimonadales bacterium | reverse complement strand
GTGCGTCGAGCGGGGTTACGATCACGCGCCGGCGGGCTCGGCCGGCGGAATGCCAAGCACGGGCGCGCGACCAGGCACGGCATCCGGCTTGGGCGGCTGCACCGCCTTGACCGGTTCCGGCGTCTCCGGCGGGCGCGGCGGCAGCGTGCCGCCGCGGAACAGCGTCATGACCTCTTCGTGATCGATCGTTTCCCGATCCAGCAGCGTTTCGGCAACCCGGTTCAGGAGATCGCGGTGCTCGGTCAGGATGGCATGCGCGCGCTGGTAGGCCGCATCGAGCAGCGCCTTGACTTCCTCGTCCACGATCCGGGCCGTGTGCTCGGAGATTTCCCGGCGCTGCGCGAAGTCGCGCCCCAGGAACACCTCCTGCTCACGCTCACCCACCGCCATCATGCCGACCCGCTCACTCATGCCGAACGTGGTGACCATCTGGCGCGCGATGTTGGTGGCCACCTGGATATCGCTGCCGGCACCGGTCGTGACCTTGGAGGGGCCGAACACCAGCTCCTCGGCGACACGACCGCCAAAACTGATGGCGAGCCGGCCCACCAGGAATTCGCGGGTGTGGCCGTACCGGTCCCGCTCCGGCAGCGAGTGCATCACGCCGAGCGCGCGACCGCGCGGCACGATGGTGACCTTGTGCACCGGATCGGCGCCCGGCGTGTACAGCGAGACCACGGTGTGGCCGGCCTCGTGATACGCGGTCAGGCGGCGATCTTCCTCGGACAGCACCAGGCTGCGGCGCTCGAGGCCCAGGGTCACCTTGTCCTTGGCGTCCTCGAAATCGTCCATGGAAACGAGCGACTTGTTGCGCCGGGCCGCGAGCACCGCCGCCTCGTTGACCAGGTTGGCCAGGTCGGCGCCCGCCATGCCGGGTGTTCCCTTGGCAATGATGTCGAGCTTGACGTCGCTGGCCAGCGGGATCTTGCGCGTATGCACGCGGAGAATGCCTTCCCGGCCCTTCACGTCGGGGGCATCCACCACGATCTGGCGGTCGAAGCGGCCGGGCCTGAGCAGCGCCGGGTCGAGCACATCGGGCCGGTTGGTGGCCGCCAGCAGGATGACGCCGTCGTTGGACTCGAACCCGTCCATTTCGACCAGCAGCTGAGTGAGCGTCTGCTCGCGCTCGTCATGTCCGCCGCCGAGGCCGGCACCGCGGTGGCGGCCCACGGCATCGATTTCGTCGATGAAGATGATGCAGGGCGCGTGCGCCTTGCCCTGTTCGAACAGGTCCCGAACACGGGAGGCGCCGACGCCCACGAACATTTCGACGAAGTCGGAGCCGGACATCGAGAAGAAGGGCCGCCCGGCCTCACCAGCCACGGCGCGCGCCAGCAGGGTCTTGCCGGTGCCCGGCGGGCCCACCAGCAGCGCACCCTTGGGCAGGCGGCCGCCCAGCCGCGTGAATTTCTGGGGGTCCTTCAGGAATTCGATGATTTCCTGCAGCTCGACCTTGGCTTCGTCGGCTCCGGCCACGTCGGCGAAGGTGACCTTGGGCGTGTCACCGGCAAAGGCCCGGCTGCCGCCCGCCTGCAGTTGTCGCAGGAAGAAGATCCAGAGGCCGATGATCACCACCCACGGCAAGGCCGAGATGATGATGGCCGTCAGCGCGCCGCGCTGCTCCTTGGCCTTGATGATGACACCCGCGCTCTCCAGCCGCTTGACGAACTCCTCGCTGTCGGCCACCGGCAGCAGCACCTTGAAGCTGGTGATCGAGTGGCCGCTCACCGAAATGGGCGCGCGGAAGTCACCCTCGATGTACTTGCCATCGAAGATTTCCACGCTGGCGACATTCCGGGCGTCGAGCTGCTGGCTGAACTGCGTGTACGACAGCTCTTCGGTGCCGGACCGCTGGTTGTTCATCAGCTGGAACAGCGCGAGCGCCAGCAGGCCGACCAGCACCCACAGCGCGAGATTCTTGCTCAGGTTGCCCCAGCTGCCCTTGGGAGGCCGAGGCGGCAGACGTTCCGCCATCTATTCGTCCGACTCCAGATCCCCGATGAACGGGAGATGTCGAAAGTTCTCCGCGTGGTCCAGGCCGTAACCGACCAGGAACGCGGGTGGTGCATCGAACCCGACGAAGCGAAGCTCCGGGGGCGTGCAGGGCGCCACATGCTTGTCGAGCAGGGCGCAGATGGAAATGCTTCGCGGATGCCGCTGGCGAAGGATTTCCGCGAGGCGCATCAGCGTGCGCCCCGAATCGATGATGTCTTCCACCAGCAGGATGTGCTTCCCTGCCAGTTCGGTCTCCGGATCATACAGCAACCGCACCGTGCCGCTGGAAACGGTGCCGCTCCCGTAGGAGCTGGCCACCAGGAAATCCACGTGGATGGGCCGCTCGATGCGCCGGACCAGGTCGCTCAGGAAGATGAAGCTTCCCTTGAGCAGGCCGAGGACCAGCAACTCCCCCTCAGGATAGGCCGCCGTGATCTCGGTGCCCAGTTCTGCCACTCGTCGCGCGATGGTCTCCTCGTCAAACACGATGGAGCGCAGGCGCCGCCCTCCGGTCCGACGCAGCACGTCAGCGGTGGTGAGCGTCAATCCTCAGGGCCTCCGTTCCGGGATCCGGGACCGATCCGTGGCTCCGGCAGATGCCCGGAATCCAGACCGGCACGCCATTGTACTCGAGCACCGGCCACGAGTCGCGCTGTCCCAGCGGCACCTCTGCGTCCTGCAGGAGCCGCGCGATGGAGCGATGCCCGGGCCCACCCAGCGGTTGCATGCGGTCGCCGGGGCTTCGTGACCGGATCATCACCGCTCCGAGGGGAAACCACGCCGTCATGCTTCGGCGGTCCTGCTCGGCCGGCGCCACTTCGCGCGAGAGGCGGAACTGCCAGCTGCCCCACGCCACTTCGGCCGGCTCCGGCCCTGCCACGACGGCGTCGGCCGCGGGTTGCGGCCGCTCGATGCGCAGCCGACCAAACGCCATGGCGGCGCGCCATTCACCACCCAGCGGCACCCAGCGGCCGCTCTGCCCATCCTGAATCAGCTTCAGCGCCCGCTCGGTGGCCGGACCACTCATCACCACACCGACACGCAGTGCCAGTGCCCACAGCACCGCGCGTGCCATATCGGAAGAATACCCCTTCAGCGGGCCCCCAGCAACGGAAATGCTCTCGCGCTCCCGTTGCAGATCGAGCCCGGGCAAGTGCGCCAGCGTGTCATCCCACGCGCGCCGCCACTCCGTCGCCGCTGCCGCAACGCGGCTGAGGTCAGCTGCCACGTGGGGCCAGCGCTCCTCCAGCATCGGCAGCAGCTGGTGCCGGACCCAGGCGCGATCGTGACGCAGGTCTTCGTTCGCGGGGTCCGACCAGTATGTCACGCCCTGATCGTGCAGGTACCGCGCCAGCTCCTCCCGCCGGAACGGCAGCAATGGACGGAGAATCGTCCTGCTCCGCGGCTGCATGCCCGCCAGCCCGGCAGGACCGGTGCCCCGCAGCACCCGCATGAGGACTGTTTCGGCCTGGTCGTCGCGGTGGTGCGCCGTCACGATGAGATCGGCACCGCGGGCAACACGCATCCGCTCGAGTGCCGACCAGCGCGATGACCGGGCAGCAGTCTCACTCGCCGCTGCACCGAGCTCGAGGCGGGTCGTGAGGAGCTCGAGTCCGAGCTGCTCCGCCAATCGGGCCACGTCACGAGCCACCGCAGCACTGGTCGCCGAGATGCCGTGATCCACGTGGGCCATGGTCAGGCAGAGGTCCAGCGCCGGTGCGGAAGACACCAGCAACCGCACCAAGGCGATCGAGTCGCCGCCGCCGGAGACGGCCACGAGGAGATGGGTGTGTTCGACGCCGAGCGAGCGGAGCGCGTGGCTGAACCGGTTTTCCAGATCCATCCGCTCAACCAGCCTGAGAGTCGCGTGACGGGAGGGTAGCCGCGAAGGACGGCAGGCCGGAAAGATACGCTGATTACGCTCGTGGAGGAGTCGTGCCGGATGCCGCTGCGGAGGCCGCGAGGCCGGCCTCTGCATCCAAGGGAGCGATTCCAAGACGCCGGCGAACGTCAGGCGCCGTTGCGACAGGGCGCTCAAGCGTGGCGGCGAGGGCCACGACCCGCTCGACCAGGGCCCGATTGCGGGCCAGCACTGTTCGCCCGCCATCCCACCAGATGTTGTCCTCGAGGCCCACGCGCACACCATCGCCCCAGAGAAGGCCCAGCGTGTTGGCAGCAAGCTGCTGACGCCCGATCCCCGCGAGGCACCAGATGGATCCAGGCGGCAGCGCGCTCAAGATGGATGCGAGCTGCGCCGGCGTGGCCTGCGCGCTGGAAAGGTTGCCAAGCAGGATGTTGAAGTAGAACGGCGGCGTGAGGATGCCCTTGTCGATCAGGTAATTGGCATAATTCACCATGCCGACATCGAAGACTTCCAGCTCCGGCTTGATGCCGCGCTCCTGCATGCGCTCGGCGAGGCGGCGGACCATGTCGGGCGCGTTGACGCTGGCCTGCTGGGGGAAATTGAGCGAGGCCAGCGTGAGACTACCCATGTCGGGCCGCAGGTCTCCCGGCAGTGACAGCGGGTCGGCGCGCTGCTCCAGCGCGCCGAACGTCCGACCGCTGAGCGAGACGCAGATCGTGAGGTCGGGCCGCACCTCCCTGATGCCGCCGATCTGCCGCGCGTAGATCTCCCGGTCGTAATGCGGCAGCCCGGCCTCGTCACGGGCGTGCAGGTGCACGAGGTTGGCACCGGCGTCAGCGCAGTCCAGCACGTCCGCCACCACTTCTTCCGGCGTGAGCGGCACGTGCGGCGTCATCGCCCTGGTCGGGACCATCCCGGTGGGGCAGACGTTGATGATGACCGGATTCGTGGCAGGCACGTTCATGCGTCCACGCTCGCGTGTTGGCTCGCCACCAGGTGTGTCAGCGTCGTTCGATCGGGAAAGCCACGGTGCACCGCCCACCAGGTGTGGTCCCCCAGGTGGAACCGATGCAGGGCATGCCGGATCGGTTCTTCATCCAGCGCCAGGTAGCCAAAGTGGCGCTGGTACCACGCAATGGCCGATGGATCGTCGCTCCACGTATGGATGCGCTGCGCGCCGGCGGCCCACATTGCTTCCATCCGCGCCCGCTGCAGCGCCGCACCGATTCCGGCACCACGCTGCGATCCGAGGACACTGATCAGCACCGTCTTCGCCTCCCGCACTTCCTCATCGAGCCAGTCCCAGCAGCAGAACCCGGCCACCGATCCCTGATGTTCTGCGATCAGTGCGCGCTCGGCGAGGTCCACGTCGACGATGCCATTGCGCAGCGAGAGCAGCGCGTCTGCCGGAAAATCAGGGTCCGCGCGTCCGTCCGCACCAAGGACATGCACCCGGTACTCCGCCAGCACGGCAAAGACCGCCGGCATGTCGGCGAGCCCTGGTGGACGGATCTTCAGGTCGCTCATTGCGGCGGATTGATTGCCCGGAGCGAGCCCGGCTTCGGCGTGAGGCGGCGGATCACCGCGCGCGCCGGCCGGCTCAGCGCGCCGATGCGACCACGCCAGAGTTGGGTACGGCTGCGCGCGAGGAGGCGCTCGATGGCCCGGGACACCTCGCGCGACAATCCGCCATCGGCCATTGCCTCACGGTAACGGGGCCAGCGGTCCTGTCCCGTGACGTACGGAAGTGCGTCCAGGTCGGCGGCGAGCGTCTCCGGCCCATCCAGGACCTCGAAATCCTGCAGCACGCCGAGACCCGCCAGCACCACGCGCGTGCGCAGGCATTTCTCGCAGCGCGAGCAGTTGAGGCGGTCGTCCCGATGCTCCCAGCAGACATGCAGGTGCTGGCGCACCAGCGGCGAGTTGGCGATGAGCCGCAGCTTGCCGTTCCGAGTATGCTCGGCACCGACATGGTCGATGGTGAGCCCCGCCCCGCTCCAGCAGGGATCGAGCTCAAAGTGCGAGCCCCACGGCTTGGGCGAGGAGTAGGGATTGGACGAGGAGATGACCAGCGTATCGATGGTGCCTGAGCACAGGTGGCCCAGCGCGGCCAGCGCACCCCCATGGGTACGAGGCCATGGCACAGGCCGGAAAGTCGGGTGGATACGCAGATTGGTCCGGATTGTCACCAGACGCGTGGAGGTCGCCTCAGCAACCGCGCGAAAGCGTGAAGCGATGGCCGCAGCACGGCGCTGATCGTCGAGGCGGACGTCGTAGCCATGAGCATGGATCAGGTAGTCGATAGGCCCGCCGCACACCAGCAGCGAGAAGAACGAGTCGACGCCGCCCGTGAAGCAGAGGCCCCGGCGCGCGACGCCCGGTTGTGGCCCGGTCGCGACGGGCCGCGTGTCGAGCCGGGGCCACAGCCGGGGATAGCCCCACCAGCGATGGGCCGTCTCCAGTGCCCGCGCCGCCCCTTCCGCCCAGTCGGCCCCGACCGGTGTTGCCACGGCCAGCCGCCGCCGCGCGTCCGCCGCCGCCAGCAGGAAGGCCGAGGCGAAGGCTTCGCTGGAGGGCTTGAGCGCGGAATCCTCACTCTCGAACCACGCCTCGGCACCGTCAATGCTCGCGCTGACGCGCAGAGCGTTGCCTACCTGCGTGACGATCGGTTCGCCGACGAGCAGCTCGGATGCCACACAGGTCTCCAGGTAGCAGTTGGACTATGATGTTGGTGCGGCATGGAACGAGCAAGGAGCAGGCCAGCGGCAGGACCGGCAAGACGGGCGGGACGGGCAGGTTGGGCGCTGAGCGCTCGGCGCCTCTCGTCCGCCCCGTCCGTCCCGTCCGTCCTGTCCGTCTAGCGCAACGCGCCTGCTGCAGTGCAGTCAACGCATGTCAGCGTCTCCGGGATTGCGAGCAGGCGTGTGTACGGAATCGGGTTCCTGCATTCCTGACAGATGCCGTACTTCCCCTTCCGCATCCTGCTCAGTGCCTCGAGGAGCCGGAGCATCCGTTCCGGTGCTCCGGCCTGCCGAGCCTGGCGCGGATCGGCTGCGGACGACTTCCAGGGTGAGCGCACATCGGCCGACGGAATTCCAGCGTAGGCCCAGGCGGAGCGACCACCAACCCGCTCGAGTTCTACGCGCAGTTCATTCCAGAGTTCGTGCAGCTCATCCGGCGTGAGGTGGTCCGTCATGACACACCTCCCGCGACCGCCGCCTCGGCCGGTGCGGTCCACTGCACCATCTGGCGGATGAGCCCGCCCCTCCGAATCGCCTCCCACATGCGCCGCACACTGGCCAGGGCGAACACCTCAGGGGTCCTGACGGGGGCAACGGCCATTTCGACCGACCACCCACCGCCC
>CBINCZ010000108.1:0-7253 GCA_966249295.1 uncultured Gemmatimonadales bacterium | reverse complement strand
GGCCCACGCTCTTCTATGAAATCATCCAGCGCAAGGGCGCCAAGAGCTTCGGTGCCGGCAATTTCAAGGCGCTGTTCGAGGCCATCGAGCGTGAGCAGGCCGAACGCGGGAATCTGTAAGGGCCGCCGCAGGCCGCCCATACCATGCCGGCATAGCCACGAATAGAGGGAAGGTTCCATGCCAATCTACCATACACTCGGCAAGATCCCGCCCAAGCGACACACGGTGTTTCGTCGCCCGGACGGCGGGCTGTACGCCGAGGAGCTGATGGGGCACGAGGGCTTCCACGGCACCTCGTCACTCCTGTATCACACCCATCCCCCCACCACGGTGAAGTCGGCGCGTCGGCTGCGCGAAATCGAGTGGGAAAAGGATGAGGACACCTCGCTCCGTCACCGGCACTTCAAGACCGCGCAGGTGAAGGCGGGCGGCAGTCCCACGCTGGACCGGATGCCGATCCTGTTCAATAACGACATCGCCATGCTGTACGTGGAGCCGGACGAGATCGACGCCCACTTCTACCGCAACTCCCAGGCGGACGAGGTGGTCTACATCGTCGAGGGGAGCGGGGTGCTGGAGTCGCCTTTCGGCGACCTGCCCTATCGTCCCGGCGACTATGTGGTGGTGCACCGGAACATCCTGCACCGCTGGCGGCTCGATGCCAACGCGGGCCCGACCAAGATGCTGATCTTCGAGAGCCGGGGGCACGTGCGTTTCCCCAAGCGCTACCAGAACGACGTGGGCCAGCTGGTGGAGGGCGCGCCCTATTCCGAGCGCGACATCCGGCGGCCGTCGGAGCTCCGCACCCACGATGAAACGGGCGATTTCAGGATCCTGGTCAAGCAGTACAACGCCATCAACGAGCTGATCCTCGACCACCATCCGTTCGACGTGGTCGGCTGGGACGGCTACTTCTATCCCTGGATCTTCAACATCCACGACTTCGAGCCGATCGTCGGCCGCATTCACCAGCCGCCGCCTGTGCACCAGACTTTCCAGGGCGATGGCTTCGTGATCTGCAGTTTCTGCCCGCGGCCGTATGACTTTGACGAAAACGCGGTGCCGGCGCCGTACAACCACAGCAATGTGGACTCCGATGAGGTTCTCTTCTATGCCTCCAGCGAGTTCATGAGCCGGAAGGGCATCGAGTACGGCAGCATCACCCATCACCCGGACGGCCTGCCGCACGGGCCGCACCCGGGGCGTGCCGAGGCGAGCATCGGCGCCAAGTTCACCAACGAGCTCGCGGTCATGATGGATTCGTTCCGGCCGCTGCACGTGGCCAAGGCGGCCACCCGGATCGAGGACGAGTCGTATCACCAGAGCTGGGTGGACCAGCAGCACGCGCAGTTCAACCCGCCCACGTCCTGAGCCGTTGACCGCACCAGTCTGGGTGCCGTCGCCCGAGCGGGTCGAGCGGGCCAACCTCACCCGGTTCATGGCGGCGTGCCGCGCTTCAGGCGCGGCCGTGCCTGATTTCCCTGCGCTGTGGCGCTGGTCGGTGGACAAGCCGGATGAGTTCTGGCCCGCCGTCTGGAAGTTCTGCGGCATCGTGGCCGACGAGCGTGGCGACGGACCGCCATGGGAGCGCGTGGGGGTGGGCCTCGACCACATGGCGCCGCCCGATCCCACGCGGGGACCGCTCTGGTTCACCGGGGCCCGGCTCAATTTCGCCGAGAACCTGCTGCGGTATGACGACGACCGTGACGCGATCGTCTTCTGGAACGAGCAGGGACGGCAGTCGCGGCTGTCGTTTGCCGACTTGCGTGTCCAGGTAGCGCGTAGCGCCGCAGCGCTGGCGGCCTCCGGCGTGAAGCAGGGCGACCGCGTCGCCGGCTACCTCCCCAATCTCCCCGAGACCATCATCGCCATGCTGGGCGCCGCCACCCTCGGCGCCATCTGGTCTTCCTGCTCGCCTGACTTCGGCGTGAAGGGTGTGGTGGACCGGTTCGGACAGATCTCCCCGCGCGTGCTGGTGACCGTGGACGGCTACCGCTACGCCGGGAAGAAGATCGATCTGCTCGATCGGGTGCGCGCGGTGGGCGACGCCATTCCTGCCATCGAACGCATTATTGTCGTTCCCTACCTGCGGAAGACGCCGGACCTCGAGCAGGTGCCCGGTGCCATTCCCTGGCCCGAGTTCCTGGCGGGCCACGAGGGATTGTCGGAGCCCGCCTTCACCCGACTCCCGTTTGATCACCCCCTGTACATCATGTACTCGTCGGGCACCACGGGATTACCCAAGTGCATGGTGCACGGCGCCGGTGGGACCCTGCTGCAGCACCTCAAGGAGCTGGCGCTCCATACCGACCTGACCCGGAGCGACCGGATCTTCTACTTCACCACCTGCGGGTGGATGATGTGGAACTGGCTGGTGTCGTCACTCGCCCTGGGCGCCACGGTGGTACTCTATGACGGCGCGCCGCTCAGCCCGAAGAAGGAACAGCTCTGGGACATGGCGGCGGCGGAGGGCATCACGGTCTTCGGCACCAGTGCCAAGTACCTGGCGCTGGCTGAGAAGGAGGGGCTGGCACCGGCACGCAGCCACGACCTCAGTGCCTTGCGCGCCATCCTTTCGACGGGCAGCCCGCTGGCCGAGCACAGTTACGACTACGTCTATCGCGACATCAAGCACGATGTACACCTGGCCAGCATCAGCGGCGGCACGGACATCATTTCCTGCTTCGCGCTGGGCAATCCGATCGCTCCGGTCTGGCGTGGCGAGCTGCAGACCCGCGGCCTCGGCATGGCGGTTGAGATCCTGCACGGCGAGTCCGGCGGGCCGCCGGTGCGCGCGCCGCGCGGCGAGGCGGGTGAGCTGTGCTGTACCAGGCCGTTTCCCAGCATGCCAGTGCGGTTCTGGAATGATCCGGATGGCTCTCGCTATCACGATGCCTACTTCAGCACCTTCGAAAATGTCTGGCGCCACGGCGACTGGGCCGCGCTCACCGAGCACGACGGCCTCATCATCTATGGCCGCAGTGATGCCACGCTCAACCCGGGGGGCGTCCGCATCGGCACTGCCGAGATCTATCGGCAGGTGGAGCAGCTGCCAGAAGTCGTGGAGAGCCTGGTGGTGGCGCAGGAGTGGGAAGACGATACCCGCGTTGTGCTGTTCGTACGCTTGCGTGAGGGGGTCACGCTGGACGACGCCCTGCGGGAGAGCATCCGCAAGCGCATCCGGGACGCGACCTCGCCGCATCACGTACCGAAGCGGATCGTACAGGTGCCCGACATTCCGCGGACCATCAGCGGCAAGATCACCGAGCTCGCGGTGCGGAACGTCATTCACGGACGGCCCGTCACCAACGTGGACGCGCTGGCCAATCCGGAAGCGCTGGAATACTTCAGAGATCTCGAGGAGCTGAGAACATGAAAGCCGGGTCGCATGTCGTAAGTCCTAAGTCATACATTCAGAGTCGCACGACGTACGACCTGCGACGTACGACCATCATCCTTGCCTTCCTGCTGGCCTTTCCAGTCGTCGGCGCAGCCCAGCAACGTGTGCGCGCGCGTGACCTCGGCGTGGCACCGGGGCGTCTCATGCCGGGGCCGAACAACGCCATTACGGATGTTCCGGGGGTGCGTGTGGGGCAGGTGACCCGGATTGTCGGTGACTCGATTCGCACCGGTGTCACCGCCATCGTTCCCCATGGCGGAAATACGTTCTTCTCGCGGGTGCCGGCAGCCATCGTGGTCGGCAACGGCTTCGGCAAGCTGCTCGGCGTCACTCAGGTGCAGGAACTGGGTGAGCTGGAAACCCCAATCCTTCTTACCTGTACCCTCTGCGTCTGGCGCGCCGCCGACGCCATGGTGGACTACCTGCTGCACCAGCCCGGCATGGAACGGGTGCGCTCCATCAATCCGGTTGTGGGCGAGACCAATGACGGGTCGCTGAATGACATCCGGAATCGGCCGATCCGCGCCGAGGACGTGATCAAGGCACTGACCTCCGCTGACAGCGGCAAGGTGGAGGAGGGCAGCGTCGGGGCCGGCACCGGGACGATTGCGTTCGGCTGGAAGGGTGGGATCGGGACTTCTTCTCGGCGGATAAGCCGCCCCGACAGCGGATACACGGTCGGCGTCCTGGTGCAGAGCAACTTCGGGGGCGCCTTCACGGTGATGGGCGTGCCAATGTGGAAGGAACTGCGGCGGCCACCACCGCCGGAGGGGCGCCGGAATGCTGCCGACGGTTCGATCATGATCGTCGTGGCGACGGATGCGCCGGTGTCGGACCGGAATCTTCGCCGCATGGCGACGCGCGCGCTGATGGGGCTGGGGCGTACTGGTGCCTACGGATCAAACGGTTCCGGCGATTACGTAATCGCGTTCAGTACCGCGGAGTCGGTGCGCCGGACGGACGGAGGTCCGGTTCGCCAGGTCAGTGATCTCGACAATGACGCGATGTCGTCGCTGTTCGAGGCGGTCGCCGAAGCGACTGAGGAAGCGATCTACAACTCGCTCTTCATGGCCACGACAGTGGAGAGCCGGAGTGGCCGCGCGGATGCGGTGCCGCTGGACCAGGTGCGGGCGGCGCTCAAGCGACACGGCATAGGGGCGCCATAGCCGCATGCTGCGATCCAACGCGGCCCGGCTGCAACTGGTCCTCGCGGCCGCGCTCTTCTCCACCGGTGGCGCGGCCATCAAGGCGGCGTCACTGACCGGATACCAGGTGGCGAGCTTCCGCTCGGGGATCGCGGCGCTCACACTTTTCCTCCTGCTGCCGCAGGCGCGCCGTGGCTACACCTGGCGTTCGATGGCCGTGGGCGTCACCTACGCCGCGACGCTGCTGCTCTTCGTGCTGGCCAACAAGCTTACCACCTCGGCCAACACCATCTACCTGCAGAGCACGGCACCACTCTACATCCTCCTGCTCGCGCCCCTGCTGCTCAAGGAATCGATCCGGCTCAAGGATCTCTGGTTCATGGTGGCGATCGCGACGGGAATGATCCTGTTCTTTGTCACCCGCCAGGTACCGCTCACCACGGCCCCGGATCCACGCACCGGCAATATCCTCGCAGCACTCACCGGCCTCACCTACGGGCTCACGGTGATGGGGTTGCGCTGGCTGGCGCGCGGTCCCGAGCGTGGCTCGCAGATGGCGGCCATGGTGACGGGGAATGCGCTGGTGTTCCTGCTGGTGCTGCCCGCGGCGCTGCCGGTGGCCGGGGCTTCAGTCGTGGACTGGGGTGTGGTCAGCTATCTCGGTGTGGTCCAGATCGGGGTGGCATACATGTTCCTGGCCAAGGGGATCGAGGGCGTGCCGGCGTTCGAGGCATCGCTGCTGCTCCTGGTCGAGCCGGCGCTCAATCCGGTGTGGGCCTGGATGGTGCTCGGGGAGCAGCCGAGTGCGTGGGCAATCGTCGGGGCGATCATCATCTTCGGAGCGACCACCATCCGGACCTGGCTCGAGGCGAGGAGCGCGAGGGTGCTGGCGCGGGTCGCGCCGGCGTCGTGACGGCCCTGATCGAGACGGTGCGGGTCATGAATGGCCGCGCGCCGCTCTGGGCGCTGCACGTGGAGCGACTCCATGCGGCGGCCACCGCGCTCGGCCTCGACATCGTGATCCCGCCCGCGCCGGCCGGCGGCGACCGGATTGCCAGGTATGAAATTGTCGGAGAGCGTATCACTGCGTCGAGTCGCGAGTCCTCGCGTCCCGCGTCCATCAGCCTCCGTGTCTCCGTGGTTCCTCACGCGGACTATCCGTGGAAGACGACCAACCGCGATGCGCTGGAGCAGGCATATGCCGAGGCCCGGCAGGCCGGTGCCGATGACGCCCTGCTGCTCTCGGCCGAGGGCATGGTGCGGGAGGCCTCGCGCTGGGCCATTGTCTGGCGCCGGGCGGATGGCCGGATCGGCGCGCCGCCGATGTCGTCGGGGGTGCTGCGGAGCGTCGCGCGGACTCGGCTCGGGCACCTGGCGGGCGGTGATATTGTTGAGGAAGAGCTGGATCTGGACCAACTTGTTGGGCGCCCGGTGGCGGCACTCAACGCGGCGCGCGGGCTTGTCCCGGTGGCGGAAATCGACGGCCGAGCGAGCCCTGGATGGGACGGGTGGCATGGGCTGGCAGCCCGCTTCTGGCCTTGACCCAACCCCGTGCCGCGTCGTATCTTCCCGCGCTCGACGGGCTCCTCTGGGCTCGGCGTGGTGGCTGTAGCTCAGCCGGTTAGAGCGCCTGACTGTGGCTCAGGAGGCCGGGGGTTCGAGTCCCCTCAGCCACCCTTCGGAAGTGGTGGCGCCTGAGCGATGGGCGCGCCGCAAAGGGCATCAGAGGTCCGTAGCTCAATTGGTAGAGCACCGGTCTCCAAAACCGGGGGTTGGGGGTTCGATTCCCTCCGGGCCTGTGGGGGAGACGTAAGTCGTACGACCTATGACGTACGACATACGACTAATGAACGGCGCTATCGTCTAGTGGCCTAGGACACAGCCCTCTCAAGGCTGGTACACGGGTTCGAATCCCGTTAGCGCTATGATAGAGAGGCCGCAGGCTCGCGGGCCGGGCCTTGCTGGAGCGGGAATCGGCCCCATCGTCTATCGGTTAGGACGCGACCCTTTCAAGGTCGAAAGACGGGTTCGATTCCCGTTGGGGCTATGCGGCGGCTTCGCCGTCAATCGCACCGCTAGCTCAACTGGCAGAGCAGGGGACTCTTAATCCCAAGGTTGTAGGTTCGATTCCTACGCGGTGCATGGAAGCTGTGCGCGAAGCGCTGAGCGCTGAGCGCGCAGCTTTTCGCTTTCAGCCTCTAGCTCACAGCTCACAGCTCGCAGCTCACAGCTCACAGCTTTCAGCCCGCTATCGTTCGCGCTAACTTCCCGCCATGCCCAAAACCGCTCTCGCGTTCGCCGGGGCCGTTCTGCTCCTCGGCGCCCGGCCCGTCGTCAGCACCCCGCATACTCCTCTATCCGCGCCCGACGTCGACCTCGTCGTCATGATCGTCGTGGACCAGATGCATCCCGAGTACTTCACCCGGTTCCATGACGACCTGACAGGCGGCCTTCGGCGGCTCTACGACCACGGCGCGGTCTTCCTGCACGGGATGCAGGACCACGCCATGACGCTCACGGCACCCGGCCATTCCACGGTCCTCTCCGGCCGGGAGCCCACCAGCACCAACATCGTCTCCAATTCCCGCGGCGTGCCTGATCCGGCCTATCCAATCATTGGGGCGCCGAAGGCGACCGGGGCGTCGCCCACCAAGTTCCGGGGCACGGCGCTCTACGACTGGATGCTGGCCCGCGACTCGAACTCAGTG
>CBINCZ010000107.1:0-7268 GCA_966249295.1 uncultured Gemmatimonadales bacterium | reverse complement strand
ATTTCGACCCCACGGTTCATCGGTCCGGGATGCAGGATGAGCAGGTCCTTTGGCGCGCGCTTCAGGCGCTCGTTGGTGACACCGAAGACGCGATTGTACTCGCGCAGCGAGGGAATGAAGCCGGCAGTCATGCGCTCGAGCTGGAGCCGCAGCACGTTGAGCGCGTCGGCCCACTGGATGGCATCTTCCACGCGCGGGAGCACGGTCACACCCATCTCATCGATGCCGCGCGGGAGGAGCGACGCCGGCCCGCAGACTCCCACCCTGGCCCCCAGCTTGGTAAGCCCCCAGATGTTGCTGCGCGCCACCCGGCTGTGCAGCACATCACCGATGATCGCCACTTTGAGGCCCTCGAGTTTCGTGAACCGGTCGCGCAGGGTCAGCATGTCGAGCAGGGCCTGGGTCGGGTGCTCGTGCTTGCCGTCACCGGCGTTGATCACATTGGAGTTGATGCGGTCGCCCAGGAACTGGGCCGCGCCGGAGGAGCCGTGGCGGATCACCACCATGTCGATCCGCATCGCCTCGAGATTGCGCGCCGTGTCGACCAGCGTCTCGCCCTTGGAGACCGAACTGCCCACCGCCGCCACGTTGACCGTGTCGGCGGAGAGCCGCTTTTCGGCAAACTCGAAGGAAATGCGGGTCCGGGTGCTGGCTTCGAAGAAGAGATTGACGATGGTCTTGCCGCGGAGGGCGGGAACTTTCTTGATCTGGCGTTCGCTGACTTCCTTGAACGGCTCTGCGGTGTCGAGAATGAGTCGGACCTGGTCGGCGGTAAGCTTCTCCAGCCCGACCAGGTCCTTACCAAGCCCCGCCGCGGCCGTCACTCCCCGCCCCGGGCGACTTCCACCACGTCGCGCCCATCCAGTTCGGAGACCAGCACGTCCACCCGCTCGTCGGGCGTCGGGCTCACGGTCACGCCCACCACGTCGGCCTGGATCGGGAGCTCGCGACCGCCGCGATCGACCAGCACGGCCAGCAGGATGCGCTTGGGCCGGCCGAAATCGGTGCATTCGTCGAGCGCCGCCCGCACGGTGCGCCCGGTGTAGAGGACGTCATCCACGATGCATACGATCCGGCCATCGAGTTCGGGCAGGCTGGTCTCACCCACCACCGGCTTGGGGCCGATGGTCTGGAGGTCGTCGCGATAGAGGGTGATGTCGAGCTTGCCGCAGGGAATGTTGGTGCGCTCGACCTTGTCGATGAGGCGCTTGATGCGGTAGGCGAGTTCGACGCCGCGCCGCTGGATCCCGACCAGCACCAGCCCGTCAGTGCCGCCAGCACGCTCGACCACCTCGGACGCCATGCGAGCGAGGGTACGCGCGATGGCGCGCTCGTCGAGCAGTTCGGTACGCGTGGGCACGGCGAGGGAAGCTAGGCGCATGCCCGGTGCGAAGCAACCGGGCGCGCCGCCCCCGCACTCAGCTGGCGCCGAACCTGAGCCGCACCACCTTTACCGAGTCCGCCTGGGTCCAGGCCATGAGCGCGACGCTATCACTGAGCACCGTGACCTGGGGATACTGCCCGCTCGTCGAGGCCGGCACGGAAAGCTCCTGTCGCAGCCTGCCGTCACCATCAAGCCAGGCCAGCTGAATACCCCGGCCATGCCTGGGGCTCATGTCGTAGGCTGCAAGGATACCCCTGCCGGCAACCGCCACGCTGGCATGCGCCGTTGCCATGGTGCGTGCCGAGGCGAGACCTACGGGCTCGGACGGCGCCTCGCCTGGCCGGCGGCGGGCATAGAAGATTCCGGCCTCACCTTCCTTCCCCGTGTACCAGACGACATGCTCGGTGCCCGTCGAATCGACCGCGATTGCCGGACCAGTGTGCGGACAGCCGGGATAGGACCAGTTGTCGTGGGAGAGCCGCTCGGGTGCCATGGCAGGAATCAGGCTCGCGGTGACGATGTCCCGGATGTTGTCGGGGAAATGCTGCCGCCAGGCTGCCACCACCCGCCCGTCCGGAGTGGGCGTGAGGGACACCCGGCAGCAGGGACAGACCGCGCCCCAGAGTGCGGCATTCGGTCCCCAGCTTTCCCCGAAGTCGTGCGAGGTGACGGCAAAGATCCGGGCGTCTGCTTCGCTGGTGGGCTCATCGCTCGTGTCGGGCAGCGGCTCCTGGTGGCCATGCATCAGCTCAGGATGCCGCTCGTCGAGCCAGGCCGCCACCAGCGTCGTGTCGTGCAGCACCGCGGCACCGAAGAACGTGTGGGTGCCAGCCGCACCGGTCGAATCGCTGTTGAGGGTGCGCGGCGTCTCCCATGTGGCCCCGCCATCGAGCGAGCGCGCCACGCGCAGCTCGCTGCCGGGCCACTGACGCCCAGACGCCGGAACGCTGCGGGCCCAGAAGATCGCGAGGCGGCCACCCGACGCGGCAACCAGGCGCGGCGACGACTCGCCGTGCGGCGGGCTCGCGTCATCCGGCTCCGGCGTTACCGTGACTGGCGCTGACCAGGTTTGACCCGCGTCACTGGAGCGTGCAAAGCGGACCCGCCAGGACGAATCCACCCGGGCGACCCAGGCAGCGAGTACGTCACCGGTGTCGGGGTCGCGGAGCAGCGATACATCACCCGCCTGCACTGCGCCTGCGGGCGAGGCGGCCGGCTCAACGGCGATCTCGCTGGCGCGGCAGCCGGCCAGCGAGAGCACCATTGCGTATCCAAGTGCCATCCGCACTCGTGTCATTGCAGGCCCTCCCATCGCATACCCACGTAGAAGGCCCGGCGGTCTGACGGCTCGTAGTACCGGCCGGCTGCGTTGTCCACCTGCACCGACATGGACCGCACCGTGTTGGTGAGGTTCCTGACCTCGGCGAAGATGCTGCCACCCACCCGGGACACTGCCCATTCCGCGCGCGCGCCGAGCATGAACCATCCGTCGTTGGTGACCGTATTGGCGCTGTTTACGAAGAAGCGCTGCGGGGCCCACTCGAGCGTGGGAGTGACACTCACACCCCCAGGCGCCGCCACGGTGAGCGATGCATTGATCAGGTGATTGGCGGCACCAGGAATATTGTTGTCTCCGTACTCGGGATCGTTGACGAACTGGTACCTGCCATAGGTGTACGCCAGCCGGCCACTCAGGTTTCGGAGCGAGGCTTCGAGCCCGACCTCGATGCCGTAGTGCCGGCTTCGGGATGCGTTCCGGTACGTGGGCACCGTGAACGTGGCGCCCGGGAACGGTGCCACATTCTCATTAAGGATTTCGTGCCGCAGTTCGACGTCATAAAGCGAGAGATCCCACCCCACTGCGCCAACGCGCCCCCTGGTGCCAGCCTCGAACTGCCAGGCGCTCTGCCCCACGAGGTCAATGAATCCTGGCTGGGTGAAGCTGTTGAGCTCGAGTAGCAAGGGCGGCTCGAACATCCGGCTGGCGTTGGCAAAGAATCTCGTCTCGGTCGATGGCACCGCGACGATCATTCCGACCTTGGGCGAGAATGCCTTGAATACTCGGCGATCCGACTGATCCCCATCGGCCAGGAAATGATCGGCCGCCTGCCGAACCGAGTATTCGTATCGGCCGCCGACAATGAGCGACAGGGCATCTGTCACCGCAACGAGCTGCTCGGCATAGGCCGCAAGGTTGGAGACCCGGTCGAGCTGGTCCTTGGCCAGCGCGCCATGGGCGCCCTGCTCGTTCTGGAACTGGCGGTCGTCCATGTGCATGTAAGAGGGCTGCAGGCCGACGGTGAGGCGAGACCGCTGCCCCAGCGGCAGGACGGCGTTCTCATAGCGGATTTCGGCGCCGATGTCCCGGCTCTGCTGGTTGATCACCCGAAAGATGGGGTGGTCGATATCGCGATACTGGAAGTACGGGCTTATCTCCAGCCGCTGGCCGGTGCCGAGCTGCGCCCGGAGCTGTGCGCCGATATGGTGCAGGTCGTACACCCGGCCATAGCGATTGTTCAGGTTGTCCGGCGCAGCCTGGGTAGGCGACTCGGCAAACTCGGCGCTGGTCAGCGCGCCCGGCAGCTGCTCATTCACGTGCCCGAAGAAGTAGAAGGCGCGGAGGTCGAGCGATGGCGAAAGGATGTAGCCGCCGTGGAGATTCACTCGCTCGCGCCGCTGGCCCGACCAGTCCCGGAAACCGGAGAGCCCGGTGTGCGCGTAACTCGCGTAATAGTCGAAGCGGCCCAGCACACCTCCGGATGCTACCTGCGACTTGAAGAAGCCATGGCTTCCGCCCTGGGCCACGAGCGTGAGGGGACGGGCAGTGTAACCGGTGCGAGTGACCACGTTGATGGCGCCACCCATCGTGGACCCACCGAAGCGGAGTGCATTAGCGCCCTTGTACACCTCGATCGCGTCCGCCGTGAGCAGCTCGATGGATTCGAAGTCGGTGAAGCCGTCGGCATTGCGATAAGGCATGCCGTTGACCAGCAGGTTAATCCCGCGGGCGTGGAAATTGTTGCGGAGGCCGGACCCCCGGATGGAAATCTGGCTCTCGTCCGCGGCACCGAAGCGGGGCTGGATGTAAACCCCGGGCGTGAACTGGAGCGCGTCCTTCAGGTTGGCGGCACGCGACTTCTCGATTACTTCCGCCTTGACCAGCGCCACGCCGCCTGGGACTTCGGCCAGCCGGGCCTGTCGCTCCTCCTCGTCGCGCGGCGTGCCGATAACCGTGATGTCAGCCAGCTGCACCGGCGCCGGCCGAATGACGAAATCAACCGTCAGCACATCAGTCGAGAAGAGGCTGACATCCTTGCTGGTGCTGTCGAAGCCGGTCCGCCGCACCACGATGGTCCGGACCCCCGCCGGTATGCCCGTCAGCCGGTAGCGGCCGAGCGAGTCGGTGCGCGTCATGGGCGTACCGCTCGCATCGAGGACCAGTGCACCGGCCACCGGCGCATGGGTCGAATCGGCGGCGCGGACCACGCCGCTGAGGACTGCGCCCTGCTGCGCCTCGGCGGGATGGACGACAACGGCGGCACCGGCCGCCATAAGTGCCACGACCCACGGCCGCGGCACCCGCAAACTGAACGGATTCATGTGCAAACCCCTGACCTGACATGTGGCTTCCGGGGTCGCCGGAAGCGATCGCTGGTCGGACTACGCCTGCAGCAGCGAGGTCAGGGGCGGTGCGGTAGAGGGAGGTAGAAGTTCGAGCGGAAGCTGGAGAGCCGGGAGTTCCTGCGCTTCGGCCACCAGCACGCGATGCGGAGCGGCCACCACGGCCAGCATCCGGCCGTCCCGGGGCGAGGCAGTGACCGCTGCGGCGGCACAGGAGCCGATGCAGTGGCAGTACGAGTGTCCGCTGGGCTGGTTGTCCTGCGAGTCACCGGCGGCGTGGTGCATGCCGGCTCCCTGCATCACCATGTGCGACGGGCAGGGATGGCATGCCTGCACCGCCATGCCACCCAGGCCGGGCGACATGAGCAGGAGAGCGAGCGCCACCGAGCGGGCGCGGCGCAGCAGGCGGATCATGGGGGAAAGTTAGTACTGAAGTGGGAGTGTCGTAAGTCGTACGTCGTATGTCATGGGTCGCACGACGCCATGACCTGCGACTTACGACTCCCCACGGACAGGGCGGGATTCGAACCCGCGAAACGGGGTAAACCGTTTACGCGCTTTCCAGGCGCGCCTCTTCAACCACTCGAGCACCTGTCCTTGTGAGCTGGGCGCTTAGCGCTTAGCGCTTAGCGCTTGCGCCCGGCCAAGATAACCTGACCCGCCCGCCGCTCATAGCTCACAGCTCACGGCTCGCAGCTCACGGCTCACGGCTCGCAGCTCAGCCCGCGCCCGCCGCCTGCCGAGCCCGCGCGCGGCGCTGTGCCAGCTCCAGAAGTGCATCGGACTGCGCGCCGGGGCCAGTTACCAGCGCTGCGAGTCCGAAACCGAGCCCCTTCATGGGATTCTGCCAGAGCACCGCGCCCGTGCTGGGATCGAGGGCAAAGACGTTGCCCCGGGTGCTCGCGTAGAGCAGCCGGGAGTCGGTCACCACGTGCACGAAGTCGACACCTTTCAGCTTGGTTCGCCATCGCTCGCTGCCCGTGGCCTTGTCGAGGGCCACCACGTGCCCACGCAGCCCGGCGAACAGCAGATCTGCAGGCATCAGTGCCATCACTCTTCTCCCGAATCTGGTGTGCTGGGGCGGGCGCGTTCCGCCCGCCAGATCGCGACGCCGAGTCCAATGAATCCGACGGCCAGGAACATCAATCCAGGCGCCGGGCGGGGGAAGCCGTTGTCCGGCGGCGGACAGGTGCCAGTCTCGAGGCAGTAGGATTGCTGGCCGATGTCGTTGACGCCCCGGGGCGCGCCTGGCGCCACCGCCTGAAGCGTCGCAAGCAGGAGGACTACGGATGGAATCATGAAGAAGGGTTACTCATTCCTTCACGAATTCGCGAGTCGCCCCCGGCCACATTAGCTGGAATGACTGCAATGCCACCTCGTGCTGCCCCTTTCAGGCCCCTGCCAGAGCTGAATGCCGCACCCACACCTCCGCCGTTCAGGCTGCTGGCCGCGCACTTCCTGCTGGTCATGGCAAGCCTGACGCTCGGCAGCTTGGGCGTCTTCGCCGTCGCCCCCCGGCTCGCGGTCGGCGATTTTCTCTCGCCTCATGTGCTCGCCACGGTGCATCTGTTCACCCTGGGTGTCCTCCTCGCCGCCATCTCCGGCGTGATGCACCAGTTCTACCCCATGGCACTCGGTTGGGCGCTTCGCAGCGTGCGGGTGGCGGCGGCCGGGGTCACGCTCCTGATTCTCGGCGTAGCCACGGTAGTCACGGGATTCTGGTTCTGGATCCCCTGGCTCCTCGGCACCGGCTGGGTGCTGATCTTTGGCGCGGTGGGCTGCGTGTCGTGGAACCTGCTGCCGGCCCGCCGACGCGTGCCGACCGCACGGCTGGTGGGCGGGTTCGTGAGCGCCGGCCATATCGCCCTCGGGCTCGCCATGCTGCTTGCAGCCGGCCGGATCGGCGAGTTCCTGCACTGGTGGACGGTCGACCGCCTTGGCACCATCGCCGCCCATTATCACCTCGCGGCGCTGGGCTTTGGAACCCTCACGGCAGTGGGCGTAGGATCGCGGATGATTCCGATGTTCCTGGTGTCGCATGGCACTCCGACGAAGCCGGTGCCATGGATCGGCATTACTGTCGGAATGGGCCTTGCCTGCTTCATGGTGGGTGCGCCGCTCCACCTGCCGGTGCTGTGCGACGTCAGATCGCGAGTCATCGAGCGCGGCTAGCTCGGGCTCGTCTGGGAGGCCGGCCGCTTCCGCGTTCGCTATTTCGACCAACGCTTTCCGCTCGACCCCGAGACCGTCGCGTCGCTCGTCG
>CBINCZ010000106.1:0-7329 GCA_966249295.1 uncultured Gemmatimonadales bacterium | reverse complement strand
CGCTGGAAGATGAGCTGCTTGCCGTCGCGCGAGAAATACGCCTCGGCGTTGTTGCCGCTGAAGGTCAGCTGGCGCACGTTCCGGAAGTGCCGCTCGCCGGGAGCGATGAGCGACGAGTCGGCGGGTGACGCAGCCTGGGCGTCTGCCCGCGAGGGTGAGGACTTGGTGCACGCCAGTGTCAGCACGGACGGGCACGCACACACGAAAGTCACGAAAGCACGAAATTTCACGGCGATGATCGGGTCAGGGCGCATGGGTGACATGACAGCGCCCGGGCGAGCGCCAGATGCCCGGGCGGAGCGCTCCAAAGATAACGATGGCCGGCTGCGATGAGATTCAACCGGCGCATCCGTAGCACTACGGGGTTGCCAGCTCCTCGAGCGCCGACAGCACTTCGGCGGCGTGGCCCGCCGGCTTCACCTTCTCGAAGACGCGAGCGATCCGTCCCTTTTCATCTATGATGAACGTGGTGCGGAGAATGCCCATGTACTTCCGTCCGTACATCGACTTCTCGCCCCACACACCATACGCCTCGGCCACCGAGTGGTCCTCGTCGGCCAGCAGGGGAAAGGGAAGGTCGTACTTGTCGCGGAATTTCTGGTGCGACTTCACGCTGTCGGGCGACACGCCATAGAGCTTGGCGCCGCTGGCCGTCACGTCAGACCAGGCATCGCGAAACTCGCACGCCTCGGTGGTGCAGCCGCTGGTGTCGTCCTTGGGGTAGAAATAGAGCACCACCGGTGAGCCGCGGAGCGACTTGAGGGAGACGCTGTCGCCCTGGTCCGATGGGAGAGTGAATTCCGGAGCTTTGTTGCCGGGTGCTGGAATCATGGACATTGAGGGTTGAGAGTTGATGTTCTGCGCTCGCGGCCGTCGCGCCTCCGGGCGCCGACGTTCGCTCAGTCAAACGAGCTGGTAATCTGGGCTGTCGCTCACTGACGCGCCCTTCGGCGCGACCGCCCGCTCGCTCCGAGTATGCCCCTGTATTGCGCTTCTACTTTCCGTCTTCCCGTCCTCCCGCCTTCCCGCCTGTCATCACTTTCACTGCCACCGGATCCGGAAACCCGTCCTCGATGGTGAAGGTGGTTTCCGGAATCAGTGCCCGCCGCCCGGTGCCGCCGTAGGTGAGGTCCGGTGACGATGCATACCGTGACCACGCCGCTGCGACCGCACCTTCGGAAGTTACACTGGCCGGATCGTCGGCCGCATCGAGCAGGAGCTGCAGGCGGCGTCCCGCATCCGGAACGACCGCATCCAGCGCGCGCACCAGCAGGTAGCCGAGGGCGTGCGGTTCGGTGGCATCGGCAGCGAGGCGGGTGCGCTTCTCGGCTTCTCCGGCGAGCAGCAGGGGAAAGCGCTCGGCGAGAGGGCGCAGCAGCTGGTCGGTTCGCCACTCGGCGACGCCTTCGGCCACGTAGGGGTCGGCGCCACGCAGCGTGACCACGGCGCTGGTGTCGCGGGCATCGCGCAGGCGGCGATGGTATTCGAAGGCGAGGTGTTCCCATTCGTGCAGGGCAGCGGCGAGCGCGAGGAGCGGCATGTAGCCGGCGTCCACCGCGATGGCGTCGTGCGGCTCGAGGAAGCCGTTGTCGCGCGACTCGGCCTCCCGCCGCACGGTGGTGAGCCGGAAGGTCTCATCGCGCGTTTCCAGTTCCGCATCACGCGCAAACCCGGCCGGCAGGAGCCGCAGGGCATCGAGGAGTCCCGCCTCGTGGTGCCGCTCCAGCCAGCGCGCGGCCGACCAGTTGTCGGCACGCACCAGCCGGCCGAAGAGCGGCGCCGGCACGCCGTAGCGCGGCACCGCCTGGGGCGAGCCGAAATAGTGCGAGCGGATGACCGGCATCGGCAGCGAGTCGCCCCAGCTCGCCCGCATGAGCTCCGCGATCGAGGTGGCGCCGTGGTTGGTGCGAATCCACCGCGCGGCGAGCAGGAAACGAAGCGCGGTGGAATGCCACTGGTCTGCGGCATCGTAGGCCCGTAGCAGGAAGATCGCGGGCGACGCGTGGAGCGGATCAGCGCGGTTCATGCCATCGAGCAGCGAATTGACCAGCGCGCTGTCGGTGTTCATGAGCCCATGCAGCCGGTAGAGCGCGGCCATCACCTGCGCATCGGTACCCGCGGAATCGGGCGACAGCCAGCCGACGGCGGTGAGTGCCGGCCGAGCATCGGAAAACGTGGTGCGGGGCGAGGCAGTCTGGGCGAAGGCGAGCGCTGCGTCGTGGACATCCACCAGCCACTTGCCCCGGGGCCGGAAGATCCGGTCAAAGGAAGCTCGCGTTGCCCCCGAGGGGATCTGCGCCCGGATCTTCTCGAGGGTGGCCCGGCTCGCGGCCACCATCTCGTCGCGGTCCGCAATGCCCAGCGCTCGCTGGGGGCCGGTGTGCACCAGCGCGTCTCCGCTGAGCACGCGGATGCCGGCGGCGCGGGCCAGTGCCTCGTATCGCTCGCGGAAATCCAGATCATCGTGGCGTGCCGCGGCCAGCCACATGCCCGGAATGCGTGAGAGCGTGTCGCGCCGGCCGCTGATGAGCTGGCGCAGGGTGAAGCGCGGCAAGGTGGGGTAGTACTCGGTGATGTCCTGCATCCGGGTGGCAGTCCACACCCGGGGCGCACCGGTATCGGCGCGGGCGGTGCCGCGCAGGAGGTTGCCCTGCACCAGGCCGGTAAAGACAATCGGCATGTCGCCTGGCAGGGTAAACTGCACCGTTCCCCGCTCGAGCTTCACGTCACGCAGCGGCGCCGGAGCCGAGTCGGTTTCCAGCCAGAGCGTGCTGGCGGGGCTCTGGAGCCGCAGCTCGGCCCGGCTCACGCCGCGGGCGCCACCGCTCAGCACCATGGCCCAGCGCCCCGCGGCCTGCGCCATGAGCGCCGGCGCGGTGCACGAAACGAGGAGCGCCGTCGAGATGAGACATCTGACGGCGCCCTGGCCAAAGAGTCCGGACATGCGGCGCGCTGGCACTATTCGTTCACTGTCTCCCGCTTGCGTTCCACCACGGAGGCCTGCACTGGCGCGCCTTCCTGCAGCCGCTCCAGACCACCGACCACGACCAGGTCGCCCGCCGACACCCCGCTCTGCGCCTCGACGAATCCCGGCGTGCGCACGCCGAGCTGCACCTGGCGCCGACTGGCCTTGTTGTCCTTCACCACCCACACAAAGGTGCTGCCCTGGAGGGGGAGCACGGCGTCCTCGGGCATCACCACCGCCGACGGCCGCACCGCCGTGGCGAGGCGGGCCTCGATGAACATGCCGGCCTGCAGCGCCTGGTCGCCGTTGGGAACCAGCGCCTTAACGGTAATGGTGCGGCCGGGCATGGCCACCACGGGATCCACGAAATCTACGGTGCCGGTGAATTCCCGTCCCGGAATTGCGGCGACGCGGAAGTTCACCTTCTGCCCCCGCTGGAGCGCCGCGGCATAGCGCTCAGGCACGGTCAGCACGGCGCGCTCGGGATTGACCGTCTGGAGTGACGCGAGTCGGGACGACGTGGTGACGTAATCACCCAGGCTCACGAAGCGCTGGCCCACGACGCCTGCGAAGGGGGCGCGCACGGTCGAGCGGTCGAGCCGCACCTGCAGCAGCTGCAGGGAGGCCTCGGCGGAACGATACGCCGCTTCCGCGCGCTCCAGCTCCGCCTGGGAGCTGGCGTGCTGGGCCAGCAGGCCCCTGGTCCGGTCAAGATTCTGGCGCGCGAGATCACGGTCGGCGCGGGCCCGGTCCACCTGCGCCCGCACCTCGGCGTCGTCGATCCGGAAGAGGGCGGCGCCCTTGGCGACGTGGCTGCCCTCGCGCACCACGATATCGGTAATGCGGCCCTCGACATCGGGACGCAGGTCGATGGACTGCACTGCCTCGATCTGCCCGGTGGCGGAGATGGCGTCGATCACGGTGTCGGTGAATGCCGCCGCCACCTCGACCGGCATCGGCGGCATGCCGCCGCCCCCTCCGCCCTGTCCGCCCTGTCCGCCTTTCCCGCCCGGTCCGTTCTGTCCGCCTTGTGCACATGCCGCCAGCAGCAGCGAGAGTGCCAGTAGTCGTCGTGTCGCGGTCACTCGGTGGTCCCCGTGAAGAGTCTCTGTCCCAGCATCGCTTCCAGTCCGGCGAGCGCGAGGCGAGTGCCATAACGCGCCTGCACCAGGTCGGCCTCGGCCTGCGTGAGCCCCACCTGCGCGTCGAGCAGGTCGAGGATGGTTGCCGCCCCGGCGCGGTAGCGGCTTTCCTGCACCCGGTAGTTCTCCTGCGCCACCAGCACTGCGGTGGACGACAGTTCCACCGATGCGCGCGCCGTATTGTACGCCTCGTAACTCTCGGTCAGGTCGGCCCGGGCGCCGCGCTCGAGGTCGGCGCGGATGGCCTGGGACACGTTGCGCGTCGTGCGCGCCCGGGCCACCGCAATCTCCCGCTGGCCCCCGTTCCACAGCGTCCACCGGACGCCCAGCGTCACCGAGCTCACGTTGCGCGCGCTGGGAAAGAACTTGGTGTCGAACCGCTGGTGCGCCGCCGTGAGGTTGAGCGTCGGGAAATAGTCGCTGGTGGCCTCGCGCAGGGCGGCACCAGCCGCACGCTCGGAGGCGCGCGCCGAGCGCCATGCCGGTCCCGACTCGAGCGCCAGCGCCACGGCCTGCTCCAGCGAGACCGGCAGCTCAGGCATCGGCATCGGATCGAGAGGCGCGGCGTCCACCGGCCCCTCCGCTCCCACCCGTCGTCCCAGTTCCAGCCGGGCCACCGTCAGGGCCGAGCGCTGCCGCAGCAGGTCGACCCGGGCTCGGGTGAGCTCGAGCACCAGCTGGAGCGAGTCGCTGCGGACCGCCGCACCCGACGTTACGCGGGCGCGTGCCACCGACAGCCCCTGCTCTGCCCGCCGGACCCGGTCCTCCGCGCTGCGCAGCAGCTCGGCCGAGGCGAGCACCGAGTAGTAGTCGCTCTCGGTCACGATGGCGGCGGCGAAACGGGCCTGCTGCTCCTGGGCACGGGCGGCATCGAGCGTCGCGCCCGAGCGGGACAGCTCGGCCAGCTTGCGCAGGCTGAACAGCTCGTACTGGGCATCTACCCGCGCCGTGACCGACTTGTTCTGCAGGGCGCCAGTACCAATGTTGAAGAACGCCGAGCTGTAGCGGGTGAAGTCGGTGCTCACCGACACGCTGGGCAGCACGAACGCGATCCGCGCCGCGCGCCGGCCCCACTCCGCCGACGAGACGTCGCCCAGCGCCTGCACGTAATTGGCATCGAGACGCGACGCCTGCCCGATGGCCTGGGACAGCGTCACCACCGGCAGGGTGTCCGGTTCCTGCGGCGCCTGCGGAGCGAGTGCAAGCGTCGCGAGCAGCATCGCTGCCGCGGTCATTCGGTCGCCTCCGCCGCCGTGAGCTGCCGCTGTTCGGCGCGCACCCGGCGCCGCTCGCGAACCCCGTCGAACAGCACGTACACCACCGGAATCAGGAACAGCGTGAGGGCCGTGGAGAAGAGCAGGCCGCCCACGATGGCGTAGCCCAGCGGCCGCCGGCTGATCGAGCCGGCGCCGAGGCCGTAGGCAATGGGGATGGCGCCCATGATGGTGGCAACGCTGGTCATGAGGATGGGACGCAGACGGATGCGCCCTGCCTCGCGCACCGCGTCGAGCGTGGCCATGCCCTTTTCCTTGAGCTGGTTGGCGTATTCCACCAGCAGGATGGAATTCTTGGTCACGAGGCCGATGAGCAGGATCATGCCGATCTGGCTGTACAGGTTGATGGTGGACCCGGCAATCCAGAGCGTGATGAGGGCGCCCGTCACTGCCAGCGGCACTGCCAGCAGCACGGTGAACGGGTGCACCAGCGACTCGAACTGCGAGGCCAGGACCATGAACACCACCACCAGCGCCAGCAGGAAGGCGAAGTAGAGCGAGGAGCCACTTTCGTTCAGTTCCCGGCTCTCGCCCGCGAGTGCGACCGAGCTGCCGCGGGGGAGCACCTCGCTGGCCAGCGCATTGAGTGAATCGAGCGCCTCGCCCAGGGTGAAGCCGGGTGCCAGGCTGGCCTGCAGGGTGAAGTCGCGCACCCGGTTGAAGTGGTTGAGCTGGCGCGGCCCGACGTTTTCCTCGCTCTGGATGAGCGACGACATCTGCACCAGGCCGCCATTGGTGCCCCGCACGAAGAGTCCCGTCATGTCCGACGGTGTGGCGCGGTCTTCCGGCTCCAGCTGGACGATCACGTCATACAGCTTGTTGTCCCGGGTGAACGTGCTCACCCGCCGCCCGCCCAACAGCGTCTGGAAGGTCCCCGCCACGTCGCGAACGGGCACACCCAGGTCCTCGGCGCGGTCGCGGTCGAAGTTCACCTCGAGCTGCGGCTTATTCACCCGAAGATCGGTGTCCACGTTGAGCAGGCCGGCAATACCGCGCGCCCGGGTCACCAGGGTGTCCATGGCGAACTTGAGCGAGTCGAAGTTGGGGTTCTGCACCACAAACTGCACCGGGTTGCCGAACCCGAACGCCGGCGGGTTCTGGGCAAAGGCGAAGATGCCCGGGATCCCGAAGAGCTTGGGCCGCACCTCGTTCAGGATGTCATTCACGCTGCGCTCACGCTCGTCCCAGTCGGTGAGCCGCACGAACATGATCCCGCTCGCCACGTTCCCGCCGAAGCCGATGATGCTGAAGTTCCCCTCGATGTCCGCCGTGTTCCCGATGATCTGCTCGACCTGGCGCTGGTACTGGTCGGTGTACTCCAGCGTGCTGCCCTCGGGCGCGATGGTGAACACCACGAAATAGCCCTTGTCCTCGGGCGGGATGAACTCCCGCTTGAGCGAGGAGAAGAACACCACGGCGAGCAGCAGCGTGCCGACTGCGCCGATCACCACGAGCACGCGGTGCCACAATGCGCGCTCCAGCAGGCGGCCGTAACCGGTCGCGATGGCGTCGAAGCCGCTCTCCAGCATCTTGTACAACCGGCCATGCCGGGGCGGCACGCGCAGGATCTTGGCCGAGAGCATCGGCGTGAGCGTGAGCGCGACGAAGCCGGAGATGACCACCGAACCGGCCACCGCGATGCCGAATTCGTTGAAGAGACGTCCGGTGTTGCCCTGAAGGAATGCAAGCGGGATGAACACCGCCACCAGCGAGATCGTGGTCGCGATCACCGCAAAGGCGATCTCGCGGGTGCCGTTGGTGGCCGCCACGTCGGGCGATTCGCCCAGCTCCTCCTGGTGACGGTAGGCGTTCTCCAGCACGATGATGGCGTCGTCCACCACGATGCCGATGGCGAGAGTCAGCGCCAGCAGGGTCAGGTTGTTGACCGAGAACCCCATGAAGTACATCACCGCGAACGCGGAGATGATGGACGCGGGAATGGCGAGGC
>CBINCZ010000105.1:0-7335 GCA_966249295.1 uncultured Gemmatimonadales bacterium | reverse complement strand
AGGGATTAGGGGTTAGGGCTGACGTTGGAAACTCCGCAGCCCAACGCCAGGCCTTGACCCCTAGCCCCTAGTCCCTAATCCCTAACCCCTAATTGCATTCCCTCCCGCCCGTCGCAACCTTCCTCCGCATGACAGAACAGCAACTGGAGCTCGACGGTCGTTCGCTGACGATCGAGGACGTCGTGCGGGCGGCCCGCGCCCCGGCCCTGCGCGTTGCGCTGGCGCCTGCCGCGCGGGCAGCGCTCGCTGCAAGCCGGCAGCGCGTTGAAGCCGCCATCGCCGGGGGACGGGTCATCTATGGCATCAATACCGGCTTCGGCAAGCTGGCCAATGTCCAGATTGCGCCTGATCGCCTGGACCAGCTGCAGGTCAACCTCATTCGAAGTCACGCGGCCGGAGTCGGCGCCCCGCTCGCCGCCGATGCGGTGCGCGCGCTCATGCTGCTCCGCGCCAACGTGCTCGCACGGCCCACCAGTGGCGTGCGCCCCGAGCTGGTCGAGGCACTGATTGCGCTCATCAACAGCGGCATCGTGCCATGGGTCCCGGAGCAGGGCAGTGTGGGGGCCAGTGGAGACCTGGCGCCGCTCAGCCATGTGGCGCTGGTGCTGATGGGAGAGGGCTGGATCAAAACAGAGCAGGGGAGCCGCGAACCATCCAAGCCGCATCTTGAGCGCGCGGGACTCACGCCGTGGGTATTCGGCCCGAAGGAAGGGATCTCGTTCATCAACGGTACCCAGGCCCAAACGGCGCTCCTGGCCATCCTGGTGCACGAAGCGGAGCTGCTCTGGCGCGCCGCCGTCGGTGCGGCCGCGCTGAGCCTCGAGGCGCTGCGCGGGACCCCGGTACCGTTCGACGCGCGGATTCACGATGCTCGGCCGCACCACGGACAGCGCCGCGCGGCCGAACTGCTGCGCCAGCTGCTGGCCGACAGCCAGATTCGCGAATCGCACCGGGAAAACGATCCGCGTGTGCAGGATGCCTACAGCCTTCGCTGTACCCCGCAGGTGCTCGGTGCCTGTGCCGATGCCATCCGGTTTGCCCGCGACACCGTGTCGGTCGAGCTCAATGCCAGCACCGATAATCCGCTGGTGTTCGAGAACGGTGATGTGCTGAGCGGTGGGAATTTTCATGGTCAGCCGGTGGCGCAGGCGCTCGACTTCCTGGCCATCGCCCTGACCACCCTCCAGGCCATCAGCGAGCGCCGCATCGAACGTTTGGTCAATCCCGATCTTTCACAGGGGCTGCCCGCCTTCCTTACGGCCGATCCGGGGCTCTCGTCGGGCTTCATGATGGTGCAGATCACGGCAGCGGCGCTTGTCGCCGAGTCGCGCACGCTGGCGACGCCGGCCAGCATTGGCTCGATCCCGACCGATGCCAACCAGGAGGACTTTGTCCCAATGGGCATGGCGGCGGCTTACAAATGTCGCCGCATTCTTGATAACGCCTGCACCGTGGTCGGCGCCGAATTCCTCTGCGGCGTGCAGGGAATCGAGTTCCTCCGCCCCCTCCGGGCAGGCCGGGGCGTGGAGCGGCTCGCGGCAACGGTCCGGGGGCCTGCAGTCGGCGTCGCTCCCCTCGCGGCCGACCGTCCTCCGGCGCCGGATCTGGAGCGCCTGGCGGCGGCGGTCAAGGCTGGACTGCTTGCGCCCTGAGCAGCGGCGCATGATCCGTCGCAGGGCGCCCCTTGGGTTGTCCGCCCCTCTCCGGTGGCGTATCTTTGCACACTCCGAACACCACCGCCTGTTCCCTTCAGTCCAGCCGGCTGCATGAATCTCGAGAAGCTCAAGGATACGGCGCGGAAGTATGAGCAGAGGGAGGATTGGCGGAAGGCCATCGACGCCTATCAACGGGTCATCCAGCACTACGACTCGGGGCGCGAAGCCGACGCTGATCTCACCATCTACAACCGTGTCGGTGACCTCCATCTCAAGCTGAACGACCCCGGCTCGGCGGTGCAGTCCTACGAGCGGGCGGCCGAGCTGTACGCCGAGCAGGGATTCCTCAATAACGCCATTGCGCTGTGCGGGAAGATGCTGCGGGTCAACCCGGGCCGGGTGCAGGTGTACCTGCAGCTGTCGCACCTGCACGCGCGCAAGAACGTTGTCTCCGAGGCCAAGCGCAACCTGATCGAATACATGGAGCGGATGAACAAGCTTGGCCGGCTGGATGAGGCGTTCGGCCAGCTCAAGTCGTTCGCCGACCAGCACAGCGCCAACCAGGACATCCGGATGATGCTGGTGGAGTTGTTGCGCGCCGCCTCCCGCACCGAGGAAGCGCAGGAGCAGCTGGAAAAGATTGCGAGCGAGCTGGAAGCCCGCGGCGACCGTGCCGGTGCGCGAAAGACCCGGGAGCGAATCCAGAATATCGACTCGCCGGAGGAAGCGGAGCCCGGCCGCGGGAACGACCTGGTCTTCCTCGAGACCGGGTTCGAGCCGCCGCATCTGTCGTCACGTCGAAGCTCGGCCCCCGCGCAGGCGGAGCCGGCCGCGCCTCCCGAGCCGGAGCCCGCACCCGCCCCGGTCGAGGGCCTCGACACCTTCGAGCCACCCGTCATTGACGCCGAGGCGGTGCAGTCGGAGCAACTGGCCGACCTGCAGCCATCTGCTTTCGAGACGTCGGACGGGGTGCCGGCGGTGTCGCAGGTCGATGGACTGGAACTCGACGAGCCGACGCTGGGTGATGAGGAAGCCGGGACTGCGGAGGCGCCGACCGAGGCCAGCGAAGATTTTCCGCCGCTGGACTTCACGGTAGAGCAGGCCTCCGAAACGCCGGTCGAGCTGACCTCCTCGATTCCGGATCTCGAGCTCGACTCGACCCTGGGCGACACCGAATCATCGCTGGACTCCGTGCTGGCATCGCCGGAGGTCGATGAGCTGGCCATGCCCGACATCGATGCGGCTGGCGCCTTCGTGGACGACTTTGACATCGGCGAGCCGATCGAACTGCAGTCGCGCCGTGATGATGCGGAAGGCCTCGTGGAACAGGACGATCCACTGCTGCCCTCCGAGGAGGCCGCCGAGGCCACATCGATGGCGAGTGCGTGGGAGCCGCCGGCTGTCGATGAGCCCGTTGCGGCGGAGGCCGAGGCGGGCGACCTGGCCGGGCTGAGCATCGAGGACCTGGAAGACCGGATCCTCGACGATCCCGACAGTGGCGCGCTGCATCGCGCACTGGGCGACCGCCTCGCACGCGAGGGTGACCTGTGGCGTGCGGTGGAAGAGTTTGTCCTCAGCATCACCGCGTTCGAGCGGGATGACGACTGGCTGCCTGCGCTCGATGCCGTCGACGCGCTGCTGGCGCTGGAGCCGGATGCGATTCGCCACCAGCAGAAGCGGGTCGAGCTGGCGTACCGCAGTGGCGACCGCGCCCGGCTCCTCGGCGCCTACCTGGGGCTGGCTGAAGCACTGGTGCGCGCCGAGGCGCTGGACAAGGCTGTCGCCGTCTATCGGCGCATCCTGGAGCACGATCCCGACAACGCCAGCGCGCGGGATGCGCTGGACTGGCTGGAGCGGGAAATCGCGCCACCGGAGGAAGAGACGCCGCCGGCAGCGGAGCAGCGCCCTGAGGCCGCCAGCCCGGCCATGCCCTCGGCGTCCACGTCTGCGCCCGCGCCACCCGCCTCGCGCCCGGCCTTTGCGGACAGTTCCGACTACGTGGACCTGGGCTCCATGGTCATCGACGCGGGGGGCCCGCGCGACACGCGCATGCGCGTGGATGGTGAACGGCCCACCGGCGACGAGCAGAAGGACTTCCAGGAAACGCTGGAACAGTTCAAGAAGGGAATCGAGGCCAACCTCGGCACCGAGGATTACGAGGCGCACTACGACCTTGGCATCGCGTTCAAGGAGATGGGACTGCTGGACGAGGCCATCGCCGAATTCCAGAAGGCGCTGCGCGCGCCCAACGGCCGGCTGCGCACGTCGGAAGCGCTGGGCATCACCTTCTTCGAGAAACAGCAGTTTGCCATCGCCGAGACCATCCTGCGCCGCGCGGTCGAGACCCTGGAGGGCGGCGACGACGAGAAGATCGGGCTGCTGTACTGGCTGGGCCGGGCGTGCGAGAGCCAGGGGAAGAGCGGCGAGGCTCGCCAGGCCTTCGAACGCGCCCTGGCGGTCGACATCCGCTTCATGGACCTGAACGACCGCATCCGCCATCTCGCTGCCGGACGGAGTTCATGAGGACGGATCCCGCCGCCACCCCCACCCTGGCCGACCTCCAGGCCACGCTGCTGCCGCGCCTGGCGGAAGTGCAGCAGGAGATCCGGCGCATCGTCGAAGCCGATTTCCCCCTCATCAGCGAGGTGAACTCCCACCTCTTCCGCATGCAGGGCAAGCTGTTCCGGCCGACGCTGCTGCTCCTCGCCGACGAAGCCACCGGCGGGCCGGAGGAGCGTGCGGTCACCCTCGCGGCCATCGTCGAGCTCATTCACCTCGCCACGCTGGTGCATGACGATTCCGTCGACCATTCGGTCCTGCGCCGCGGGATGCCTACCATCAATTCGCTCTTCAGCCACCAGATCTCCGTTATCATGGGAGACTATCTCTACTCCCGGGCGGTGATCGAGCTGGTGCGGCTGGATGACCTGGATCCGCTCCGCGTCATGAGCCGGGTGACCAACGAGATGACAGTGGGTGAGATGCGCCAGCTGCTGGCGCATGATCGGCTGAGCTTCGACGAGGACGCCTACGACCTGCTCATCCGCGCCAAGACGGCATCTCTGCTCTCCGGCGCGTGCGAAGTGGGAGCCATCGGTGCACCGCCGGAGCAGCGTGCCGCGCTGGCGCGCTTCGGCGATGCGCTGGGCATGGTGTTCCAGATCGTGGATGACCTGCTGGATTACACGGAAGACGAGGCCATGACGGGGAAGCCGTCAGGGCTTGACCTGCGGGAGCACAAGGTCACGTTGCCGCTCATCGCGGCGCTGCCGCGGATGTCGGAGGCGGGCCGGCAGCAGGTGTCGGCGCTCATGCGGGCTGAGGAGCCCGAGGCCGACCAGGTGGCTGCCGTCATTCAACTCGTGGCCGGCGCCGGCGGGCTCGACTACGCCCGGGAACGGGCCCAGCAATGGGCCTCGCAGGCCGACGCCGAACTCGATCACCTTCCGCCCTCGCCGGCCCGCGAACTGCTGCGGGCCAGCGTAGCCTACGCGTTGGAACGGAGGCGCTGATGGCCACTGGACCCCGGCGGCCCGGATTCTACCTGGGCGTGCTGTTGACTGGCTTCGTGCTGGGTGGCTTCCTCTCGGCGTTCCTCCGGCGCTGGTTGCCGGAAGGGGCACCCCGCGATTTCTTCACCACTGCCTGGACGCCCACGTTTGGCCCTGTCTCGGCCGACCTCCTGGTGCTAAACTTCACGCTGGGACCGGTCGGGTTCCACGTCTCCGTGCTGAGCCTGGTCGGAGTGCTGGTGGCCTACCTGATCGCGCGGTCCCTCTTCTAGGGAGCAACTATGGGACTCGGCAATCTCGGCCTGCCGGAAATTCTGCTGATCCTGGTGGTGGTCCTGCTGATCTTTGGCGCCAAGCGGCTGCCGGAGGTGGGATCGTCCATCGGGAAGGGGATCCGCGAGTTCAAGCGGAGCCTGAGCGATACTTCGGACGCCATCATCGGTCACGACGAACAGCAGCGCAACCTCACGTCGCGCCAGATGGATGCGTCCCAGCCGCCTGCCAATACCGGCGAACCGAAGCGGCTTTCACAATAAAACAGGGGCGGCCTGTGGCCGCCCCCGTGATTACGGGCGGCCACAGGCCGCCCTGTTACAGCTATCAGCTCTGCGCGCGTGCGTTCTGCTCGGCGTTGCGCCGCATGAACTCCTGCCTGTTGTCCACCACCTTGGCCTGCTGCCTCAGTGCGTCGAGATAATTCCGGACTCTCGCCTGGCGCGCAACCTGGATTGACCTGAGCCGGTAATCGTCGAGCTGCTTCACGAACTCGGCGGAATCGGCCGGCGTGTGAGCCAGCACGTCCACCACGTAAATCCCCACGTCAGTCGTGATGATGTCGCTCCGCTGGCCGGGCTGGATGCCGAAGGCCGCACCAATCACTTCCGGAATGTCGAGCGGCGGTGAGACCCGGCTGAACGGCCCGAATTCGCCCCGGGTAATGCCGAGGGCGTCAGCGGCCTGCTTGGGCGTGCTTCCTTCCGCCACGCGCCGGAGATAGTTCTCCGCGATGCCGCGGGCCACCTCGAACCGCTTCTGGTCGCGCACTTCGGACTCCACTGCCGGCCGGACCTGTGCCAGTGTCGGCGTGGACTCGTCACGCAGGGAATCGAGCCGGAAGAGGTAGTACGCGTCCGGCGTCTCGATCACGTCGCCCACCTCGCCCACGGCGGTCTGGAAGGCCCAGATGCCAGCGTCGGGCACGACCTGATTGCCCATCTGCACCCTGCCGCCTGGCTGCACCGAGAGATCATGCACGACGCGCAGGTTGAGCCAGCGCGCGACGCTGTCCAGCGCCGACGGATCCGACTTGCCGACGGCGTACTGGTCGAGGGTGTCGAGCTTGGCGTCCATCTGGTCCCGATTTTCGCCGGCCAGCTCGATCGGGATCAGGATGCGCCGGCCGCTGGCGGTGTCGGCGTGGCGCTCCGTGATCTCGATCAGGTGATAGCCGAACGATGACAGCACTGGCTGTGACACGGTGCTGAGCGGCAAGCTGAAGGCGGCGCTGTCGAAGGCCGGGTCCATCTGGCCCTTGACCCACTGGCCCAGGTTGCCGCCTTGCTCCGCTGAAGCCAGGTCGGACGACTCGCGGCGGGCGACTTCCTCGAAGGGGGTTCCGTCAGTGATTTCCTTCCGGAGCTCCTCGGCCCGTTGCAGCGCGGCGGCGGTGTCTGCGGCGCTGATGACCCGCGGCAGCCGGATGCCGCTCAGGTAGGCCATCTGCCCGCGCTTGAATTCATCGCCATGCGCCTTGAAGTACGCCTCCACCTCGGCGTTCGTGATGTGCACTGCCGAGTCCGGCACCACATTGCGAGGCACAATGGCGGTCAGCCCGATCTTCACCGTCTCGTGCTCGTCCTTCCACTTTTCCCAGAGTGCCTCGTCGGAGAGGTAGATGTCCGCAGTGACCAGTGCGAGCAGCTTGCTGCGCAGGATCTGCTCGCGCGCCTGCTCGGCCAGCATGTCGACGTAGGGCGCGGACGTGGGAGCCGTGAGCCAGCGCTGGTACTTCTGCAGGTCGAACTTGCCCTCGGTCTGGAACTCGGCGCTCTGCATGACCTGGGGCGGTGGGCTTGCCTGCAGCACCGACGCGACTTCGTCGTCGGTGGCGGTGAGGCCGAACTTCTTGTACTCGGAGTTGAGCACCGACTGCTGGACCAGCTGGTCCC
>CBINCZ010000104.1:0-7336 GCA_966249295.1 uncultured Gemmatimonadales bacterium | reverse complement strand
AGCAGGCGCGCAGCACGCAGGTCTGCAGCGTCGGCATGCGCCAGAGCGCATTCGGGGCGGGTGAGCGCAATCCGGACGGCTATGCAAACGTTGTCCGGCTGATCTTGGCGGAGCCGGTGCGGGAGGCAGCCGAAATTGTGGTGCTGGCCACAGACGTCGATGACCTCAGTCCCGAATACTTGGAGCCGCTGCGCGAGGCAATGACGGCCGCCGGCGCGCTGGATGTGCAGGTCTGGGCCACCATGGGGAAGAAGGGCCGGGTATCTTTCAGGATTGAAGCGCAGGCCGCGCCCGAAGCTGAAGCTGCCGTGAGTGACGCCCTCCTGCGCCACAGCACGACCGGCGGGCTTCGCGCCTGGCGTGCGAATCGGACCACTCTGGAACGTCAAATTGTCACCCGGATGACAGAGGACGGTGATGCGGTCCGGGTGAAGCTTTTCGAGGCTCCAGACGGCTTGAGAGAGAAGCCGGAACTCGATGACCTGCAAGCAGTTGCGCGTCGTACTGGACGCCCGGTCTCACGGGTGGCAAGAGAGTTGCAAGATCACCGAGCGCGCCGTGCCGGCCAGACTGGCAGTCGCGAATCAACGACCTCGACGTCTCAGGAGTAACGATGAAAATTGGCGCCGTAGTTCTCTTGCTCGGACTTCTGCCGGCCACCGTCGTGGCGCAGCAGGACTCGACGCAGGCGATGCCGGTTACTCAGAAGGTTGCCCAGGCCATGCGGGCCGCCTTTCCCAAATTTGAACCTGCCCAGTGCACGGCCGACAAGGGCCTGCACTTCAAGGTGAGCTCGGCCAAGGTCTACCTGAAGACCGCAGTGGAAACAGCGGTGGACGAGAACAAGGCCCGTGCGCTCGACAATGGTGAGCGCGTGAGTCTCGAAGCGATTACCCAGAATGGTCAGGACAAGAGTGCGGGCGCCTGGTACTACTACGGGCGCATTGAGCTGCGGAAGGGCAATGTGGTGGCTGGCGACAGCGCCCTGTCCAGGGCCGTAGCCATCGCCCCGGACTGCGCCGAAGATGTGGCGAGGTATCGTCGGGCGGCGTGGGTGCCGGTCATCAACCAGGGTATCGAATTCCTCAAGGCCAAGCAGACCGATTCCGCCACCTCGTACTTCGAGCTGGCCAATCGGCTGTACGCCAAGTCGCCCCATGCCTACTACTACCTGGCGACCATGGCGTTTGATGTCGACAACATGGACCGCGCGCTGGTCTACTTTGATTCGGCACTCGCGGTGCCGGCCGATTCCGCCGACGCGAAGCTCCAGGACCAGGCCACCTTCAACAAGGCGGTCGTCCTGCTGCGGCTGAACCGGGGCACGGAGGCAGTCCCGATTCTCCAGAAGTTCACGGCCCAGCATCCGGACGACATCAACGCCAAGCGCGCGCTGATGTCGGCGTACCAGGCAGCCGGCCTGCAGGACAGCGTGAACGCGGTGGCGGCGCAGCTCGAGGCCGCCGGGGAAACCGTCCAGCGGGCCACCGTGGTGGACACCACGCCGTTCAATGCGGCGGTCACGGCCTTCAACGAGGAGCGCTGGGCCGACGCAGCCGCGGCTGCGGAAAAGGTGGCTGCCGCCGAGCCGTACAACCGCGATGCCGTGTACATGCTGGTAGCCTCGTATTACCGCCTGAAGAAGGGCCCGGAACTGACGCGCTGGGGCAAGCAACTCATCGGCATGGATCCCGCGAGCGAAGCGGGACTTCAGATGCTCGGCTTCGGGTACAACCTGACCAACGACAGCAAGAATGCGGTGGCCACCCGGCTCAAGCTGAACGCGCTGCCGATCGCCATCAGCAACCCGACACTGACCGTGACAACGTCCGGCGCCACCTTTACCGCCACGGCCACTGGGCGTGACGCCACCAATTCCAGTGGCAAGGCGATCCCTGCCCATCCGGTGACGCTCACCATCGAGTTCGTCAACAAGGATGGCGCGGCGGTGTCCACCAGCGAGGTGGCCGTGCCGGCGCTCAAGGCAGGCGAAACGTTTGACGTGAGCGCTACCGCACAGGGAGCAGGCATTTCGAGCTGGCGGTATACGCTGAAGTAGCAGGTCGCTGGCTTCCGGCTGTTGGCTACGGGAGACCAAGAGCCATCAGCCAGTCGCCAGCAGCTCATAGCTGGGGGAGCGCATGACCGGAATCGAGGCCACTCGCGAGGGTCTTACGACCACCCGCGCACCGTTCATCGAGCGGGCGCAGGCCGATGGCCAGCTGTACATCCACCAGCCCTACGAGCTGTACAGCGAGGCCAACCACGAAGCCTGGCGGCGCCTGTTTGCCCGGATGGAGAGCCGCTGGCGTCAGTACGCCAATCCGCGCTTCCTCCAGGGCATTGACAACCTGTGCCTCGACCCGGCGCGTGTCCCTCGCCTGGATGACGTGAATCGATTCCTCAGCCCGCTTACCGGCTTCAAGGCCAAGCCGGTGAGCGGGTACGTGCCCGCGTTCCTGTTCTTCGATTGCCTGCGTAACCGTGAGTTTCCCACGACGATCACGGTTCGCGACGTGGGTTCGCTCGACTACCTGCCGGAACCGGACATCTTCCACGACATAGCCGGCCACGTGCCGATGCACACCGATCCGGCATTTGCGGACACGCTGGTGCGTTTCGGTGACTGTGCCCACACCGCCGCCGGCATCGTGGCCGGCATTCCGGATGAGCGCGAGCGGATTCGGCGCATGACCAGCATCCAGAAGGCGATGGCGCGTTTCTTCTGGTTTACCATCGAGTTCGGGCTCATGCGGGACGGCGACGCGCTGAAGGTCTACGGCAGCGGCCTGCTGAGCTCCTACGGCGAGATTGCCCATGCCATCGACGCCCCTGAGGTGCAGCGCTACCCGCTGCAGCTCGAATGGGTCATCAACCAGTACTTCGAGATTGACCACTACCAGCCGTTGCTCTTCATCGTCGACTCGTTTGACCACCTCTTTGACCTGGTAGGGCAGCTCGAGACCTGGATGCAGGAGGGCAAGCTCGACAACGTGGCGCCCGGTGAGCCGGAGGTGAGCGAGCCCGACCTGCGCAGCTTCCTCGAGGCCGCCGAGCGAGTTTAGGCCGGCGAGTGCTTGACAGCACTGCCGCCGACGCGGCATCTTCCCGCCCGTCGCGGGAGTAGCTCAGTTGGTAGAGCTCCAGCTTCCCAAGCTGGCTGTCGCGGGTTCGAGTCCCGTCTCCCGCTCTGCTAGAGGCCGCCGCCGGACATCCCGGCGGCGGCTTTTTCTTGGCCGCTGACAGGTCACTTCGGCCAATCCGTCGAAGTCGCGGCAAGAGTTGAAGTTATCGTGGACTTAAAGTATTTTGTGAGGTCTGATGCCGAGCGTCGCCGCATGGTGAAGGTCACCGAAGTTCATCCCGACTCGCTGGGTGCCGAGCTGGGTCTCCTCCCGGGGACCGAACTGCTTGCCATCAACGGGCGCGAGCTGCACGACTTCCTGGACTGGGAGTTTCTCTCGGCCGAGGAAGCGTTCGAGCTCGACGTGCGCCAGCCGGATGGGGAACTGCTTCGCTTCGACATCGAGCGCCCGCTCGACGAGCCCTTCGGGCTGAGCCTCGAACCGCCGCGGGTGCGGCGCTGCGCCAATCGATGTGATTTCTGCTTTGTGGACGGCCTGCCGCAAGGCCTGCGACAGGGACTCTACATCCGGGACGACGACTACCGGCTGTCGTTCCGCTATGGGCATTTCGTCACGATGACCAACCTCAAGGACTGGGACATCGAGCGGATCATCGAATACCGCCTCTCGCCGCTGTACGTGTCGGTGCACGCCACTGATCCGGTGACCCGGCGGCTGGTGCTCCGGAATCCGCTTGCCCAGGACATCGTGCCGATGCTGGAGCGCTTCGCCCAGCACGGGATCGTGTTCCATACCCAGATCGTGATGTCCCCGGGTGTCAACGACGGCCCGGTGATGGAGCAGACCCTGTCCGATCTCTACGCCATGGGCAGCGCGGTGCTCAACTGCTCGGTGGTCCCGGTCGGGCTGACCGAGCACAGCAAGCATCATCTGGTGCGCGAGCCCACGGAAGAAGAGTGCCGCGCCGCCGTGGCCACGGTTGAACGCTGGGCTGCGCGCGCGCAGCAGGAGCGGGGCATCACCTGGGCGTATGGCGCCGACGAGCTGTACAATCGCGCGGGGCTGGAACTGCCACCCGAGAGTGCGTACGGGACCTTCGAGCAGGTGGAGAATGGCGTCGGCGCCGTTCGCTTCATCCAGCGCTGCGTTCGTTAGGACCGGGAACTGTTCCAGGACTGGCGCGGGCTCCTCATCGGCGTGGTGACGGGCACGGCCATGGCGCCCCTCATGCCGCAGGTGCTGCAGCAGATCACCGAAGCGTCGGGCGCCAGCCTCGAGGTCATTGCGGTGGTGAACTCCCTGTTCGGGCCATCAGTCACGACCGCCGGCCTTCTGCCGGGGCGCGCCATCGCGAAAGCCATCGCCAGTCGCACGGATCTGGACCTGATCCTGGTGCCGGGCGAGGCGGTGAACGACGACGGGCTCTTCATGGACGACTTGCCCTTCCGTGAGCTTGCCGCCGGCCACGCCGCGGAGATCCGGCTTTCAAAGCTCTTCTCGGACGCCCTGCCACTGGCTTGCGCCGCGTGAGCAAGCCGACGGTTGCCATCGTGGGCCGGCCCAACGTGGGCAAGTCCACGCTCTTCAATCGGATCATCGGCGGGCGCAGGGCCATCGTTTCCGAGCAACCCGGCACCACGCGGGACCGCCACTTCGGCGACGCCGAATGGTCGGGGCGGCGATTCTGGCTGGTGGACACCGGCGGGCTGGTACCGGACTCCGCGGAGGCCATGGATCGCGCAATTGCGCGGCAGGTGGAGTTCGCGCTCGATGAAGCGGATGTGATCCTGTTCGTCACCAATGGCCGGGACGGAATCCACCCCATGGACCAGGCGGTCGCCGACCGTCTCCGCAAGTCGGGGCGACCGGTGCTGCTGGCGGTGAACAAGCTCGACACCCTGGAACAGGCCACCGAGCATTACGACTTCTACCGGCTCGGATTCGGCGAGCCGTACGGGATCTCGGCTGCGTCAGGGAAGGGTACCGGTGACCTGCTCGAGGCATTGGTGGGGCTGCTGCCGCCGCGCACCGAGGCCGAAGACGAGGACACCATCGGCGTGGCCGTCGTCGGCCGACCCAATGTGGGGAAGTCGTCGCTGGTCAACCGGCTTCTTGGCGAGGAACGGCATGTGGTGTCGCCCGTTGCCGGGACCACCAGGGACGCCGTCGATTCGTTGCTCCGCTACCATGGCCGCAACATCAACTTCATCGACACGGCCGGGCTCAGGAAGCGCTCCAAGGTGGATGATGACCTGGAGTTCTACTCGGCGCTGCGCACCGAGCGCGCGGTGGAGCGAGCCGACGTTTGCGTCCTTGTCATTGACGCGGCGCTGGGACTGCACGCGCAGGACCTGCGGATTGCCACCACGGCCTGGGAGCGAGGCACTGCGCTCATCGTGGCGGTCAACAAGTGGGACCTCATCGAGGAGAAGGACGCGCAGACGGCCCAGCGTGGCGAAAAGGCCATTACCGAGCGCGCGCCGTTCCTCAAGTTCGTGCCGTTCCTCTACGTTTCGGCTGTCACCGGCCAGCGGGTCCACCAGCTGCTTGAGTTGATCTGCACCGTCGCCGAGGAACGAGAAAAGCGAGTGCAGACCGCTGAGGTCAACAAGGTGCTGGAAGCACTGGTCCAGCGGAACAGCCCGCCGCAGCGGCCGGGGGAAGAGGTCAAGCTGCTCTACGCGTCACAGGTCGGGACCAGCCCGCCGACCATCGCGATCGTCACCAACCGTCCAGACGACGTGCCGGAGGCCTACCAGCGATACCTGGCCAATGGCTTCCGCGAAGCATGGGCGTTCCGGGGCTCGCCGCTTCGCCTCAAGTTCACGGCCCGGGGGTCGAAGCGCCGGTGATGCCGATCGTGCTCGCGTTGCTGGCGTCGTACCTGCTCGGCGCCATGCCGACCAGTTTCCTGGCGGGCAAGCTGTTTCGCGGGATCGACCTCCGTGAGCACGGCAGCGGCAACCTCGGCGCCACCAACCTGTATCGCACGCTGGGCGCCAAGTTCGCCATTCCCGTGGGACTCTTTGACGCAGCCAAGGGCGCCGTACCGGTGATGGTCATCGCGCCGATGGTGTCCAGCTCGAAATATTTCGCCGTGCTGTGCGGCATCATGGCCGTGGTGGGGCATGTCTTCTCGGTGTTCGTGCGCTTCAGGGGCGGCAAGGGCGTCGCCACCGCATCGGGCGTGATGCTGGGGCTCACGCCGTGGGCCGTGCTCGTATCGCTCGGGGTGTGGTTGATCGTGGTTCGCGTCTCGGGGTATGTCTCGCTGGGCAGCATGATCGGCGCCGCCGTCCTGCCCATCGCAGCGTGGCTGCTGCATCCGCTGCAGCGGGACATCATCTGGATCCAGATCCTGGTGGCGCTCGCCATCATCTGGCTGCACCGGGCCAATATCCGGCGGCTCCTGGCGGGCACCGAGAACCGGTTTGGCCGCCGCGCCAGGCCATCGTCCGCATGATGCGCATCGCGGTCCTGGGCGCCGGCAGCTGGGGCACCGCCCTGGCCAACCTGCTCGCGGGCAAGGCGCTTGCGGTGCGCCTCTGGGCGCGTGAGGCGGAAGTCGTCGAGAGCATCAACACCCGGCACGAAAACGAGCTCTTCCTGCCCGGCCACAGTCTCGTGCCATCGCTGGTCGCCGATCGTGATGCCGCGGGCGTTGTCGCCGACGCCGACGTGATCGTGTCAGTGTCACCCAGTCACGCCGTTCGGCGCGTGATTGGGGAAGTGGCGACCGCGGTCACGCCGGGTGCGCTGGTCGTCAGCGCCACCAAGGGCATCGAAGACGGCTCGCTCTTGCGGATGTCCGAGGTGATCGGGTCGGCGCTGCCCGACGCACGAATCGCGGTGCTGTCGGGCCCCAGTTTCGCGAGTGAGGTTGCCGCGGGCCAGCCGACCGCGGTGGTCGCGGCCTCGTCGGACCCTGGCGCGGCGGCGCAGGTGCAGGAACTGTTCTCCACGCCTGCATTCCGCGTCTACACCAACCGCGACGTCATCGGCGTGGAACTCGGCGGGTCGCTCAAGAACGTCATCGCGATCGCCGCCGGCACGCTGGAGGGGCTGGGGCTGGGACACAATCCGCGCGCGGCGCTCCTCACGCGAGGCCTCGCGGAGATCACTCGCCTGGGCGCGGCGCTGGGCGCCGAACCAGCAACGTTCGCAGGCCTGGCGGGCATGGGCGACCTGATCCTCACCGCCACGGGTGCACTCAGCCGGAACCGCGCGCTGGGCATGGCGCTCGCGCACGG
>CBINCZ010000103.1:0-7356 GCA_966249295.1 uncultured Gemmatimonadales bacterium | reverse complement strand
CGGCGCTGCTGGCGGCGTCAGAGAATTGCGCCGCCCACCAGCGATCGGCGAGCAGCTCGGCGAGGAAGCGGCCGGCGAAGAGGCAGAGAATGCCGATGCCGGCAGCACCGAGCACCCAGGCCCGGCGGCGGGTCATGGCTCAGGCGCGGACACCCTGCTCCGCGAGCCAGCTCATGACTTCGTCGCGGTAGGCGTCGAGCAGTTCGGGGCGCTTGGCCTCGAAGCGCAGCACCAGGACCGGTTGGGTGTTGCTGGCGCGGATCAGGCCCCAGCCCTCCGGAAAGGACATGCGCACGCCGTCAATGGTGTTGACGGGATAGCGCGCTGAGAAGTATGCGGCGGCATCCGCCACGACCTTGAACTTGCGGTCTTCGGGACACTCGACCCGGATCTCCGGCGTCGCGAACGTGGCGGGCACGTCGGAGAGCAGCGCAGCAAGACCGTAGGATGCCTGCGAGACGATGCCCAGCAGGCGCGCCGCCGCAAACAGCGCGTCATCGAACCCGAAGTAGTCGCCACCGAAGAAGATGTGGCCGCTCATCTCACCCGCCAGCGGCGCGTCCAGCTCCTTCATCCGCGCCTTGATGAGCGAATGCCCGGTCTTCCACATTTCCGGCTTCGCGCCGGCCGCGCGCAGCGCTTCCGGCAGCACATCGGAGCATTTCACGTCAAAAATGACCGTGGTGCCCTTGCCGAAACGTCGCACGGCGTCGCGGCCGAACAGAATCAGCAGCTGGTCACCGAACAGGATGCGACCGCTCTCGTCCACCGCACCGATCCGGTCGCCGTCTCCGTCAAACGCGATGCCCAGTTCCGCGCCGGTTCGCCGCACCTCGGCCTGCAGGTCGACCAGATTTTCCGGCACGGTCGGATCGGGATGGTGGTTCGGGAAAGTGCCATCGGACTCGCAGAAGAGCGGAATCACGTCTGCGCCGACCTGGCGGAGCGTCTGCACTGCGATGACGCTTGCGACGCCGTTGCCGCAATCCACCACCACACGCACCGGACGCTCGAGCTTGTTGCGTTCACCGATGGCGTCGCGGTAGCGGCCCAGCACCGACGCATCCGAGCGCTCCGCCCCGGTACCGGTGCGCCACGTCTCCGTCTCGATCAGTTCCCAGAGATGCAGGATCTCGGGACCGTGGAGCGAGTCGCCGGCCGCGACCATCTTGAAGCCGTTGAACTCCGGCGGATTGTGGGAGCCGGTGACCTGGAGGCCGCCATCGGCCTTGAGGGTGGGGACACTCAGGTAGAGCGCAGGCGTCGGCACCATGCCGATGTCGATCGCCGTGCCGCCGGCATCGGCAATGCCCTGGCGGATGCCCGCGGCCAGTGCCTCGCCGGAGGGCCGGTTGTCCCGTCCCACCGTCAGCACCGGTGCATATCCCACCTTGTCCCACGCCACCGTCGCAAACGCGCGACCGAGGGCTCGCGCGAACTCGGGCGTCAGCTCCTCATCCACGATGCCGCGGACGTCGTACTCCCGAAAGACCGTCTTTGGCACCTTCATGGATCAGCGTCCGGGGCGAGGGATCTCGGTGCGAGCCAGTTGCCGCACGCTCTGGATCGCCACGTCGATCGCGCGGCGTGGCAGGATTCCGAAGACGAGGAGGGCCGCGACCGCAACACCGGTCACCCACGCTGCCGGGCGCGCCAGCCGGAGACCATGCCACTCGGCCTCCTCACCGGGCTCGCGCATGTACATGGCCATGATCACCGGCAGGTAATAGCCGGCCGAGATCACGCTGGTGACCACCAGCACCACGGGCAGGATGTACTGGTGCGAGGCCACGACGGCCTGGATGATGTACCACTTGCCAATGAAGCCGAAGGTGCCCGGAAAGCCCAGCAGGCTGAGCATGCAGATGGCCAGCGCGAATGCGGTCCACGGTCGCCGCCGAGCGAGGCCGGCAATGTCGTCGTAGCGCACCGCGCGCTCCCCATTCCGCCCCAGTGATCCCAGCAGGATGAAGGCCGCGAGCGTGGTCAGCGTGTAGGCGCCGAGATAGAGCATGACCGCGCTGGCACTCAGGTGTGTGCCGGGCCACAGTGCCGTGAGCAGGTAGCCGGCATGGGCAATGGAGCTGTAGGCCAGCATCCGCTTCAGCGTCTTCTGCGCCAGCGCGATGAGGTTGCCGGCCGCCATCGTCACCACCGCGAGCACGCCGATCACCGGTTGCCAGAACTGGTCCAGCGAGGGGAAAGCTTCCACCACGAGCCGCGTGAGCGCAGCAAACGCCGCCACCTTGACGCCCGTAGCCATGTAGCCCGTGATCGGCGTCGGCGAGCCGTCATAGACATCCGGAGCCCACATGTGGAACGGCACCGCTGCCACCTTGAATCCGAGCCCGATGAGCAGCAGGCCGAGGCCCAGCCGCGTCAGGAGCGAGGGATCGCCGACACCCAGCACCGCGCCAATGAGCGAAATGTTGGTCTGGCCGGTGGCGCCGTAGGTGAGCGCTATGCCGTAGAGCAGGAAGCCCGAAGCAAACGCGCCGATCAGGAAGTATTTCAGCGCCGCTTCGGCCGAGAACACGTTGCGGCGGTCGTAGCCTGCCAGCACATACACCGCGACCGACATGACCTCGAGCCCGAGGAAGAGCACGATGAGATCCGCGGCCCCCGCGAGGAAGAGCATGCCCGCGGTGCCGAGCAGGATCAGCGGGTAGTACTCCGGCGCGAGCATCCCTTCCCGCTCGAGATAGTGCAGCGACACCAGCACGGTGGCGAGTGCCGAGACGAGGATCAGTGCTCCCGCCAGGAAGCGGAGGAGTCGAGCGCGATCATCTGCGCCAGGCCGTCTGCCCTCGCATCCGTCATCCAGAGCCACGCGAAGCCGGCGCCGGAGGCCACCAGGCCAACCGCGCTGAGCCAGCCCGCAAGCCGCGTGTCAGCCGGTGTCCGGTGGCGCCAGGCAACCACGAGCAGCACGATGAGCGCGGAGCCTGAGAGAATGAGCTCGGGCAGGAGCGCCTGGGTGATGCCGAGCGGAGTCGTCAGGTCAATGGCGTTCACGGCTGCACCTCGACGCCGGCGGGGTTGATGGCGCTGGCGCGGCCCGGTTGCGCGTACTCGATGAACTGCCGCGCGGATGATTCCGTCCGCCGAAGCAGCGGCGCCGGATACAGGCCCATCCAGATGATGCCGATGATGAGCGGCGCGAGTACGACCAGCTCCCGCACCGACAGGTCCTTCAGGCTCTCGTTTTCCGGCTTGTCCAGCTTGTTGAAGACGATCCGCTGGATGGCCCAGAGCAGGTAGGCCGCGGCAAAGATGACCACCGTGGCCGCGATGCCGGTGGCCCAGGGATAGCGGCCGAAGCTGCCCAGCAGGACCAGGAACTCCCCGATGAAGCCGTTGAGGCCCGGCAGGCCGATGGAGGAGAACGCCACCAGCGTGAGCAGCAGGCTCAGGATCGGCACGCTCCGCGCGATGCCACCGAACGCGGCGATCTCACGGCTGTGGCGCCGCTCGTAGAGCATGCCGATGATCAGGAACAGCGCGCCGGTCGAGAGCCCGTGGGCGATCATCACCATGAGCGCACCCTGCACGCTCTGCAGGGTGAGGCCCCAGATGCCCAGCATCACGAACCCGAGGTGGCTGACCGAGCTGTACGCCACCAGGCGCTTGAAATCGGGCTGGACCATGGCCACCAGGGCACCGTAGATGATGCCGATGACCGCCAGCAGCACGATGAGCGCGGAGACGGAGGGGCTGAGCGCCACCGAGGGAAAGAACGGCACCGCGAACCGGATGAACCCGTAGGTCCCGATCTTCAGCATGACGCTCGCCAGCATCACGCTGCCCGCCGTGGGCGCCTCAGTGTGCGCGTCGGGCAGCCAGGTGTGCAACGGGAAGATGGGGACCTTGATGGCGAAAGCGAGCGCAAACGCGCCGAACAACCATGGAGCCGCGTCGCGGGCCGCCGAGATGTGGCTCAGCACGTCGTCGTAGGCAAATGAGATCGTGCCGGTGACCGCGGCCACCTTCCACACCAGCACCACGATCGCCACCAGCATCAGCAGCGAGCCGAGGAAGGTGTAAACGAAGAACTTGATCGCGGCATACAGCCGCCGCGTGCCGCCCCAGATGCCGATCAGGAAGTACATCGGGATCAGCATCAGCTCGAAGAACACGTAGAAAACGAACAGATCCAGCGCGATGAAGCAGCCGATCATCGCCGTGATCATCGCGAGCAGCAGGCAGTAGAACGCCCGCTCGCGCTGGGTGATGTAGCGATAACTGCCGAGCACCGTCACGGGACCCAGCAGGGTCGTCAGCAGCACCATGACCAGGCTGGTTCCATCCATGCCCACGCTGTAGTTGATGCCCCACTGCGGCATCCAGGCGAGCGTGGAACGGTACTGCATGCCGGCGGCGGGATCGAAGTGCCACCAGAGCCCGAGCGACAGGACGAACTCGAGCGTGGCGACGACCATCGCGAGGTGCTTCGCCTGGCGCTCCGGCGCCAGCAGGATGAGCGGCAGGCCGACGAGCGGGAGCAGGACCAGCACATGCAGGATCCAGCTGCCGTAGCCGATGGACTCGAGGAATGCCGTCATGCTCCACCCGCCATGACGCGCAGGATCCAGAGCGCACCCACAAGGAAGACAATCACGTAGAACCCGATCTGCCCGTTCTGCAGGAGACTGCCTGTGCGACCCAGCACGCTGCGAGCGAACCAGGCCGACCCGTTGACCAGGGCACCATCAATCAGGCCCTTGTCCGTGGCCTTCCACAGCAGCGCCCGTGACACCCAGACGAAGGGCCGCACGATCACGCGGTCGTAGAGCTCGTCGACCCAGTACTTGTTGAAGAGCACCCGGGCAAAGCCCCGTTCGGGCGGCGCCGCCTCGGGCGTGGGCACCGGGCGCGCCAAGGTGGTACGGAACCCGATGACGAGTCCGATGATCCCTGCCAGCACCGCGATAGCCACGAGCAGGTACTCGGTGGATCCCTCGGGCAGCTGCAGCGAGCTGCCGAACGCCGTCCTCGTGGCCGGCGCAAGCACTGGCTCCAACCAGTGGTCGAGCCACTGATGCCCGCCCACGAGATGCGGCAGGTTCACCGCCCCACCGATCACCGACAGCACCCCCAGCACGATGAGCGGAACGGTCATGCTCGGCGGCGCGTCATGCAGGTGCTGCTGCTCCTCGGCGCCGGTGCGGTTGGTGCCAAGAAAGGTCATGGCCATGAGCCGGGCCATGTAGATGGCGGTGAGCAGCGCCGCCAGCAACCCCAGGCCGTAGAACAGGTAGTAGATCGGCTGCTCCGCGCCGCGCGCGAACGCAAGGGCCAGGATCTCGTCCTTCGAGAAGAAGCCGGCAAACGGCGGGATGCCTGCGATGGCCAGCGTCGCCAGCAGCATCATCCACCAGGTGACGGGCAGCAGCTTCCGGAGACCGCCCATGTTGCGCATGTCCTGGGCATCGGCATGCGAATGGGTGGCGTGATAGGCGGCGTGCATGGCGTGGATCACCGCACCGGCGCCGAGGAACAGCAGCGCCTTGAAGAAGGCATGGGTCACCAGGTGGAAGATGCCGGCTACATAGGCACCAGTGCCGACGCCGACGAACATGTATCCGAGCTGCGAGACCGTGGAGTAGGCCAGCACCTTCTTGATGTCATACTGGCGGAGGCCGATCGTGGCGGCAAAGAGGGCCGTCAGGGCGCCCACGCCCGCAACCACCGTGCTGGCCACCGGGCTCATCGCGAAGATCACGTTGCTCCGCACCACCAGGTACACGCCGGCCGTCACCATCGTGGCCGCGTGGATCAGCGCCGAGACCGGAGTCGGACCGGCCATGGCGTCCGGGAGCCAGGTGTACAGCGGGATCTGCGCCGACTTGCCGGCGCACCCCAGGAACATGAACAGCGCGATCGCCGTGACCAGGCCGGAGCCCGCCAGCTCGGGGTTGGCCGTGGCCCACGCCGTGACGCCGGCGAAATCGAGGGTGCCGGCAGCGTTCCAGAGCAGGAACATCGCGATCAGGAAGCCGAAATCGCCGATGCGGTTGACGATGAAGGCCTTCTTGCCGGCGTCGGCGTTGGCCTTGTCGTTGAACCAGAATCCGATCAGCAGATAGGAGGCGAGTCCCACACCTTCCCAGCCGATGAACAGCACCGGGTAGCTCGAGCCCAGCACCAGCACCAGCATGAAGACAACGAACAGGTTCAGGTAAGCGAAGTAGCGGGCATAACCCTCGTCACTTCGCATGTAGCCGACACTGAACAGGTGGATGAAGCTGCCGACGCCGGTTACCACCAGGAGCATTATCGCCGAGAGCTGGTCGTACTGGAGCGCCAGGTCGATGTGGAAGATGTCCACCGGCAGCCAGCTCCAGAGCCGCTGCACGACAGGCGCCTCGGCGTGCATTCCCTGCAACTGGAAAAAGGCGCCGAGTGCCACGCCGAACGAAGCGAAGAGCACGGCCGGACCGACGAATGAGACGACGGCCTTGGCCTGGGAGCGGCGCACCGATAGCCAGCCGTTGATCAGGAAACCGGCCAGCGGCAGGGCAATCGTGAGCCAGAGCAAGCCGATTGCACCGCCTGGGTTCGCCGACTCGCTGGTCTGGGCCAGAGGGGAGAGCGTCATCAGCCCTTGAGCAGGTTGGTGTTCTGGAGGTCCACCGATTGCCGATGGCGGAAAATGGCAAGAATGATCGCGAGCCCCACCGCCGCCTCAGCGGCGGCGACCGTCATCACGAAAAAGACCATGATCTGCCCGCCCACACCGTGCAGCTGGGCCAGGGCAATGAACGCGAGGTTCACGGCGTTCAGCATGATCTCGACGCACATGAAGACGATGATGGCGTTCCGGCGCAGCAGGACGCCGGCCACGCCGATGCTGAACAGGATGGCGCTGAGCGCCAGCGACGGGCCGATGAACGACGGCTGGGGCATCAGATCCTCCGCTTGGCCAGCACGACGGCGCCGACCAGCGCCGCGAGCAGCAGGAGCGAGGTGATCTCGAACGGAATCAGGTAGGTCCGGAACATGGGTTCCGCCAGCGCGCCCACCACGCCCTGCTGGGCCACCGCCACTTCCACGGCCGACTTGGCCGGCAGGGTCACGGTCATGCCGGCGGGGAGCCGCGCCAGTTCGGTGACAATGCGCTCCGGTGTGTAGCGCCAGAGTGCGATCAGCTCGACCAGCAGCAGCCCGCCAATGGCGATCGCGGAGCCGATGCCTCCCGGGCCCCGCATGTCCCGACCAACCGTGTCGAGGTTGAGCAGCTTGACGAGGTGGACGCCGAGGTCGCCGTAGGTCGGCGACGCCGCCCCGCTGGCCCGGACCTCGTGGATCTGCTGGGCGACGTCGAGGTTCATGACGTCGGCGAGGGCCTTCCCGGAG
>CBINCZ010000102.1:0-7403 GCA_966249295.1 uncultured Gemmatimonadales bacterium | reverse complement strand
GCAGTCACGTGCGGGTTATTCCTGTTGTTGCCGTCATCCTTGCCGGATCACTCACTCACGCGCCGGCCGACTGGCCGTTTGCGGTGGGTGAGACCCTGCACTACGAAGCCAAGGTCGGCTACTTCCCGGCCGGCAGCGCCGACATCCAGGTGGCACGGACGGCCAGCATGCGCGGCAAGCCGTCGGTGATCTTCACCCTCAACGCGGCCGGCGGCCCGCCCGGCTTCAAGTCGAGCTGGGCACTCACCTCCTGGGTCGAGTCGTCGAAGTTCGCCTCGCTCCAGTTTCATCGCCACATGGATCTTGCGGGACGGGTGACGGACGAGCAATGGCAGATCCTGCCCGACTCGGCGCGCTACCGGCTGGCCGGAAGCGACCAGGACTTCATGGCGCCGGCGCATCCGATGGATGAACTCGCGTTGCTCTACTACATCCGCACCCTGCCGCTCGCACCGGGCCAGTCACGCGCGCTGCGCGGCTATTTCCGCAATGGCTTCAATCCGGTTACGGTGTCGGCGCTGGGCAAGGAAACAGTGAAGGTGGGTTCGGGTGCTTCAGTCCGCTGCCTGCATCTCAGGATCTCGGCGGCGGGACGCTCATCCGACCTGTGGCTCACCGATGATGCTAAGCGCATTCCCGCCCGCGCCACGGTACCGCTGCCGATCGGAGCGGCGACGCTGACGTGGGATGGGAAGTCGGGATGACGGGAAGACGGGAAGACGGGAAGGCATGATGGGCAGGCCGGAGCTAATCCGGCGTCACGCGCCCATCTCGCCCATTTCGCCCATCCTGGATCCTTACCCCATTCCGCCTGCTCACCCGCGCACCGCTGCTATCCCGCAGTTCCACCTCGATGACGTACTGCCCGGCAGGCAGCTTGTTCGTGGCGATCTCGCGCACGAATGACTGATGAGCTGAGGCAACGGGATCGGTGAACGACAGTTCGACAAGCGGCTTCTCATCTGACCCACGCAGGATTCGGATCGATGTGCGTACCGACCTGCCAACCCGCAAGCCTGACGCTTCATAGTACAACTGAATCGGGCGCCCGCGTGGCCAGACGCCGAGCGGATTGAGCGCCACCCGGGTCGAGCCATTCGACCATGCCAGTCCCGAGCCGACCATTCCCGGCACCAGGTCGCTGAGTGCAAGCGAGCTGGTCTCTCGTCCAACGTGAATTGCCTGACGACCGACCACCAGGCCCGGCCGTCTCGCGGCAGCGGAATCTGATGGCGTTTCGCCGATGGCGCCCAGTTCCTGGATCACGGTGCGCATGTTCCAGGTGCCTGCGGAAAGCGGCAGCCCCATCGTCCCGATGAGCCATGCGTCGGCATCGAGCGTGTCGGCGACGGTGAAGACCCGCGTGCTGTCGAGTTCGGCTCGCCGCTCACCGGCAGGGGTGAACGCAATGATCCGGAAGAAAAGCTGGTACGCCGCGCCACCCTCCACGTCAGCGGGCACCGACTCCAGTTCGCGCGCGCGGAGGGCGAAGGTCACCAGCAACTGTCCGTTCGCTCCATTGGAATCGAACAGCGCATACGTATTGACCACAGGGTGGAGTGCGCGCGCGAAACGCAGGGGATAATCATCAGTGGTGAGCGCGTAGGTCATCATGTCGCCCCACTCGATCTTCCAGCTTCCGGCGCGCTGCTGCATCATCGGCAGTCCCTGCAGGTCACGCCCGTCGCAGTAGCGCACGGCCAGGTCACATGCGCTGCCCGGATAGTCCGTGTCCATCCGAAGGATCAGCGATCCCCCCAGTCGGTCATAGGCCCAGAACTCCCCGGCGATGTCGTCGGGCTGGCCATGACGAAGCAGCATGTTGCCGACAAGCGTATAGGCACGGCGCGTCACGCGCTCACGCGTCAAGATCGTGTTCCAGAGCGGCTCATACCGGTTGAGCATGGTGTCTTCAGGGGTAATGAGCGTCTCGGCAACGAACGGCGTGCGGATGCTGGGTGTCCGCAGGATATCGCGGAAGTAGGTGCTCTCGTGCCCGATGCGCCGGGAGTACCGGTCCGCGCGCTCGATTCGCCGGAAGTGTTCGGCCACGCGTTCCCCCTCGGCGCGGCCTTCGTGCGCTTCGCGCCGAGTCCAGAATGCACGTACGGCTGCAGGGAAGCCGGAGGCGCCCGCGGAGTCGAGCTGCCCGAGTTCCGGACCCTCTGCGATCAGCGCCAGATTATCCCGATAAAGCTCGATCGTTTCCGGCGACGGATGGGCTAACCCGGCGTAGTATGCCTCGACTCCCGCGTGGAGATCGCCGTGAAAGAACGCCTCGCGCGCCAGCTCGAAGGAAGCGAGGCCGGGGTCGCCTCCGTTTTCGCGGTAGCGGCGAAGCAGTACCGTCGTGGAATCACGGTTGCCACGAAACCGCTCGAGCCGAGCGCGCGCCAGCAGCACGCGAGGCGGCGGCGCCTTCCCCGCTTCGGTCACGCGCCGAAGCCTCCGCAGGGCGTCATCCGTCTGTTGCCAGGCGTCCTGCGCCGCAAGGGCATCGATCAATCCGGTCGCCGCGTCGAACGCCGTCGGGTCGAGGTCGATGGCCCGCATGAAGGCGCGGCCGGCGCCGTGCGCGTTGTCGGTGCCGACCGGCTGACCCGGGCCGACACGCACCGGCCCCCCTTGCCTGGCCAGTATCAGCCGAGCCCGGCCCAGCTCGAGCCACGCGCACGGGTTGTCGAGCTGTGTCAGGGTCGAGCGGTTGAGGCTGTCGATATCGAACGTGGCGGGAAGCGGCGGGCAGCGCGAGAAGTCGTTCGCACCCTGAGCGCCGGCGCGCACCGGCAGGACGAGCGCGAGGAGAAGTCCAACGCTTGGAAGAACGAAGCGCGCATTACTGCAGGCGCCGGGGGGCATATTTCTGATATACGGGCGGAAGTCAGGACGGGCAAGGCAGGATGGGCGGGATGGGCGGGATGGGCAGGCCGAGACTAACCCTGCATCACCCGCCCATCTCGCCCATCTTGCCCATCCTGCCCATCTAGTATCGGCCCAAGTACCTCTCCACCTCCCACGTACTCACGTGGCGCTGGTAGTCCTCCACTTCCTTCCGCTTGGCCTCGAGGAAGCGCTCGGTGAGGTGATCGCCCAGCGCGGTCGTGATCACCTTGTCCTTCTTCATCTCGTCCAGCGCTTCGTGCAGGTCACGGGGAAGGTCGTCAATCCGGAACTTGCGCCGGTCGCGGTAGCTCATGGTGAAGATGTTGCGATTGACCGGCGGACGGGCCTTGAGCTTCCGCTCCACGCCGTCAAGCCCCGCCGCGAGCTGCACGGTGAGCGCCAGGTACGGATTGCAGCTGGGATCGGGCGTGCGCAGCTCGCACCGCGTCCCCGTCCCGCGCCGGTCGGGGATGCGCACCAGGGGTGAGCGGTTTCGCATGGACCACGCGACGTTCACCGGCGCCTCGAACCCCGGCACCAGTCGCTTGTAGGAATTCACCAGCGGGTTGGTGATGGCGCAGAAGCCGCGAGCGTGCTGCAGCAGCCCCTCGATGTAGCTCAGCGCCAGCGCACTCAGGCCGTTTTCCGCCTTCGGGTCGTGAAAGGCGTTCTTCCCTTCCCCGCGGAAGAGCGACTGGTGCATGTGCATGCCGCTGCCGTTGATCCCCTCGATCGGCTTGGGCATGAACGAGGCGACGTAGCCGAACCGCGAGGCCACGTTGCGCACCACGTACTTGAAGGTCGCGAAGTTGTCGGCCATGACGAGCGCATTGGCGTACCGCAGATCAATCTCGTGCTGGCCCCGCGACACCTCATGGTGTGCCGCCTCCACCTCGATGCCCATGCTCACGAGCTGGTCCACCATCACTCGTCGGATTTCCTCGCCCCGGTCCTTGGGCCCGAGGTCGAAGTAGCTCCCGTCATCGTGGGTCACCGTGGTGGCAGACCCGTCAGCCGCCCCCTCGAAAAGGAAGAACTCGGCCTCGCACCCCGCCATCATGGTGTACCCGAGCTTCTCCGCCCTGGCGAGCTGGCGCTTGAGCACCAGCCGGGGACAGCCGCTGAAAGGAGAGTTGTCCGGCAGGTACACGTCGCAGAGCAGGCGGGCGATGCGGCCGCCCTCATCCTCGTACGGCAGGATCCGCAGGGTCGGCAGGTCCGGCTTGAGGAGCATGTCGCTCTCCTCGATCCGGACAAACCCCTCGATGGATGAACCATCGAACATGATCTCCCCGTCCAGCGCCTTCTCGAACCGGCTCCTCGGCACTTCCACGTTCTTGTTGATGCCGAGGATGTCGGTGAACTGAAGCCGGAGAAAATCGACCTGGAACCGGGTGATCAGCTCGAGCACGTCGGCCTTGGTGGCACCGGTGAGGTCGGCGGGAAAGTCGCTGAGCGTGGGACGGAGATCGGTCATGGTTGCCTGGAAACGGGAGCGGGTACTCTCGGACGGGATCGGGGAGGGGGCAAGGTGGACGCGGGACGCGGGACTCGAGACGCGCGTCCCGCGTCCCGCGTCCCCGATTACATTCCCCCCATGCCGGAACCCATGGTCACTTGTCCCGCCTGCGGCCAGCCCGCGCAGGGGAAATTCTGCAGCGCCTGTGGCACCGCCCTGGGCCCGCGCACCTGCGCTGCCTGCGGCGCCGAGGTGTCGGCGCAGGCTCGGTTCTGCCATCGCTGCGGGGCGCCGCTGGCCGGCGCCCGGATGATGGCGCCGACGCCGGCGACGGGCCGGTCGGAACGTACCGCGTGGATGGTGGCGGGCGGCGTGGTCATCGCGCTGCTCGCGATCATCGTGTGGAAGATGCTCACCGGCACCACGGGCGCTCGCGCGCCGGACATGGCCAATGCCGGCAACGCCAACAGCGCGCAGGTCAGCCAGGACCCGGGCGGCGGCCTGCCCACCGGACCGGCGCCCGACATCAGCCAGATGACCCCCGCCGAGCGGTTCCTGCGGCTCAATAATCGGGTGATGCAGGCAGCGACGCAGGGCGATACCAGCACGGTGATCAACTTCACGCCCATGGCGCTGGGTGCCTATGCCCAGCTCGATAGCGTGACCCAGGACGAGCGCTACCACGCCGCCATCCTCAATGCACAGGTGGGACGGCTCACTGAGGCACTGGCGCTGACCGACACCATGCTGCGGGTGACGCCGGGTTACCTCCTCGCTTATGCCGTTCGCGGCGATATCGCCCGATTCCAGAACGACAGCACCGCCCTCCGCCGAGCCTACGCCGATTTCCTCAAGGCCTGGCCCGCGGAAAGCGCCGCCCAGCGGGAAGAATATGTGGATCACAAGAGTGTGATAGATGATTTTCGACGTCGAGCGTCGAGCGCTAAGCGCTAAGCGCTCAGCGCTCAGCGCTCAGCGCTCAGCGTCCAACCCAAGCCCAAATCCATGCCTACCATCCATGTAGCCCACAGCCCCGATTCCGATGACGCGTTCATGTTCTACGCGCTGGCGGAAGGGAAACTCGATACCGGTGACCTCCAGTACGTCCACGAGCTGTCGGACATCGAGTCGCTCAACCGCCGTGCCCTGAAGGGCGAGCTCGAGGTGTCGGCGGTATCGATCCACGCCTATGCCCATCTCTGGCGCACCTACGCCCTGCTGGCGTCGGGGTCGTCCATGGGCGACGGCTATGGCCCGCGTCTCGTGTCCAGGTCGCCGGCGCCCGCCGACCCGCGTGCCGCGCTCAAGGGAAAGAAGGTCGCCGTGCCGGGCACGCTCACGACCGCGTTCCTGGCGCTCCAGCTCTACCAGCCCGACGTCCAGCACGTGGTGGTGCCGTTCGACCAGATCGAGGACGCGGTGCACCGGGGCGAAGTGGACGTCGGCCTCCTCATCCACGAAGGCCAGCTCACCTACGCTGACGATGGGCTGCACCTCTGGGAGGACCTGGGCGCGTGGTGGATGCGGGAGACGGGTCTCCCGCTCCCGCTGGGTGGCAACGTGGTTCGGCGAGACCTGGGTGAGGCCGTCACGCAGCAGATCGCCCGCGACCTCCGGGCCAGCATCGAGTACGGCCTGGCGCATCGGGCGCCGGCGCTGAGCCACGCCATGCAGTTCAACCGGGGCATCGGCGACGAGCGCACCGATACGTTCGTGGGGATGTACGTCAACCAGTGGACCGTGGACTACGGCGAGCGGGGCCGGGAGGCGGTGCGGCTGCTCCTCGACCGGGCCTTCGAGGCCGGGCTCATTCCGGAACGTGTCCACGTGGACTTTATCGGGTAGCCCCCCGGCCCTCGACTCACGGCCGGGGGTTCCCTAGTTTTGGGAACCGATACCCTCGCCGCGGAGTCTGCGTGGTCCTGGCCGATGGTCCCGTTGCCGTCCTCGTAGTTGACGACGAGGATTCCATCCGAAGTGCACTGAAGCGGTTCCTCACCGGACGAGGCTACGAGGTGCTGACGGCCGCCACCGGTGAGGAGGCGCTGGCTGCGCTTCAGCGCCGCAAGATCACCTGCGTCCTGCTGGACGTGAAGCTTCCCGACGGCAGCGGCCTGGACCTCGTTCCCCAGATGCTCCAGGCGGAACCCAACGCCGCCATCCTCATGCTCACGGCGGTCAACGACGCCACGGCCGCCGCCCTCTGCATGCAGCGCGGGGCGTACGACTACCTCACCAAGCCGATCGACCTCGAGGTGCTGGGCCGCGCCATCCAGCGTGCCCTGACCCGCCGGTCGGCCCGGATGGAGGACCAGGAGCTCAATCGCTGGCTCAAGGAAGAGGTGGCGGTGCGGGCCGCGGAGGTGCGGGCCGAGCGGGCCAACCTGGAGCGGATCTCGGTGGCGACGCTCGAGGCGCTGGTCAATGCCCTCGAGGCCAAGGACCCCTACCTGCGCGGCCACTCCGCGCGGGTGGCCGACATGGCGGCCTCGATCGCGGCGGAGATGGGGTATGACGACGAGGCCATCGAACGGGTCCGCACCGCGGGGCGGCTGCACGACATCGGCAAGATCGGCATCCGCGAGGAGATCCTGAACAAGCAGGGCCCGCTCACCGACGAGGAATACGACCACGTCAAGCAGCACGTGGTCGTGGGCTCCCAGATTCTCAGTCCGCTCGTCCACCTGCAGGACGTCATCGTGTTTGTTCGCAGTCACCACGAACGCTACGACGGCTACGGCTACCCCGATCGCCTGGCCGGCGACGCGATCCCCTTCGGTGCCCGGATTATTGGCGCTGTCGAGATTTACGACGCACTCACCACCTCACGGCCGTACCAGGAACGCATGCCACCCGACATGGCGGTCGAACGCCTCCGCGATCTGGTCGGCACGGTAATTGATCCGGCGGTCCACAAGGCGCTGGAAACGGTCGTGCATCACCGGCCCACGCTCACATTCCTCGACGAAGAACAGAGCTGACCGCCACTCCCCCGGGGCGCAGGCCGAAGGCCCGGACATGAGCCGTCTTGTGCTGATCATTGATGACGATGTCATCGAGC
>CBINCZ010000101.1:0-7412 GCA_966249295.1 uncultured Gemmatimonadales bacterium | reverse complement strand
GGACGGCGGGACGGCTGGAGCTCGAAGGTAGGCAACCAGCCGTCCAGCCGCCTAGCCGTCCAGCCGCCTTCCTCGAACCACTCCCGCAGCGTGCGTCCCGGACGCGAGCGCCGAGGCCGCGGCGGCCTGCACGGCCTCAGCTGTGACGGTTCGATAACGCTCGCCCAGGTCGTCGAGTTCCTGCAGCCCCTCTCCGATGATCCAAGCCTCGAGGATCTCGCCGGTCACGGCGCCGGCGCTCTGCCGCCGCACCCGGAGCTGGCCCTGGAGGTAGCGAATGGCGTCACCCAGTTCCTCCGAGGTCACCGGTTCAGCGGCGAACCGCTGCAGCTCGGCGAGCATGGCGGAGCGTGCTTCGTCCTCCCGTTCGGGCGAGGTGGCAATGTAGCTCACCATGGCGCCGCCGCGGCCCCGCTGCCAGCCGCTCAGGAGCACCGTGTAGGCCAGTGAGCGTCGGTCGCGAAGCGCCTCGAACAGCCTGCCGCCCAGGCCGCTCGCGATGGCCGCCCACACGTTGGCAGCATGGCGCGCGGCATCGCGTCGGCGCGGGCCGGGAAAGACCATCGCCAGGGCCGTCTGCGCCCGGTCACGCTCGATCACCCGGTGGTCAGGCTGGTGCAGCATCACTGCCGCCTCCGCCTCCTGGACAGGTTCCTGCGCGGGCAAGTCGCCGAACACCCGGCCGAGCGCGTCACTCAGCGCCTCGGGCACGACGTCACCCACTGCCACCACCACGGGCCGCCCCTGCCGGCGCGCCGCTGCCAGCCAACGTTCCACATCCGTCGCCTCGAAAGCCGCCAGCGTCTCTTCGGTGCCGTGGATGGGGAGACCGTAACCGGCATCGCCGAACGCCGCGCGGAAGGCGAGTTCGAACGGGTAGCGGAACATGTCATCGGTAGCCTGGCGGACTTCCTCCGCAAGCAGGTCGCGCTCGCGGCGCACCGCATCTGGATCGAAGCGAGGAGCGTCGAGGAGCACTCGAAGGAGCTCCGCGGCCTGTTGCGCGTTGTCGGCCAGCACGCCCGAACCGAACCCGAACCAGTCGGAGGCAATGACAGGCGTGACCGTGCCACCCAGCGCCTCGAAACCGAAGGCCAGCTGCCGGGCGTCGAGCGGCCCTGCGCCGCGAATGGCAGACCGGACAGTCAATGCACCGAGTCCCGCTTCGTGCGGCGCCTCGAACCGGGTGCGCGGGTAGTAAATGCCGAGTGACACCAGCGGCACACCCGGCTTCCGTCGCACCAGAATGTCAGCCCCGGGAAGTGCGGTGTGCAGCACGCCATGCGCCTCCTCCCGGCGAGCGCCGCTGGCCTCGCGTGCGGGCGGAGTCCACTCCGTGCGCGGCGCTGCGACCGCACGTGATACAGGCCTCGCGAAAACGTCGCGCAGTTCGTCGGCATCCAGGTCAGTGCCCTGGCCGTCGGGCAGGTACAGCACGGCCGCGACCGAATCCGTGTGGAGGTACTTCGCGGCTGCGTCTCGCACTTCTTCCGCGGTGACCGTCTCGAGCCGCTGATAATCCTCATCCAGCAAATCGGTACTGCCCAGCGCTTCGGCGCCGGCCAGCGCCATGGCACGGCCCTCCATCGACTCCATGCGACGCGACCACTGGTACTTGAGCAGCGCCCGCGCCCGCTCCATGTCAGTCTCGTCGGGGCCGTGGTGTGCCAGGCGGTGGACGGCCTGGCTCATGCCATCGAGCGCCTGCCCCACCCGTTCCGCCGGCAGGTCGGCGCCCACCGAGAAGACACCGATCTCGGTGGGCGAGTAGTGATATGCCCCGACCCCCGTCACGGTGCCGGTTTCGCGCAGCTGCTGGTAGAGCCAGGAACCGCGGCCGGACGCCAGCACCGCAGCCGCGAGATCGAGCGGAATGTTGTCGGGATCGAGCGAGGGCACACCGCGCCAGCCGAGTACCAGCTCCGCCTGGGTCACGTCGCCGCGGAGCGTGCGGACCCTCACGTCGCGATGGTATGGCTCCTCGGGTGACGGGTCCACGGCTCCCGGCGCGGCCGGCCAGTCTTCGTAACAGGTGGCCGCGAGCTCAAGCGCCGCCTCGGGGTCGATGTCGCCCACCATGCTCACGATCACCCGCTCCGGCACGTAGCGCGAGCGATAGTAGCCCATGATGTCATCCCGGGTGTATCGCTCGAGCTGCTCGATCCGGCCGATGCGCCAGCGGCGAATCCGGTGGCGGTCGAACATCACCGCATTGAGGGTCTCGGCGGCCACCGCCGACGGCGTGTCTTCTTTCCGCTTGGCTTCCTCGATGATCACCTGCAGCTCGCGACGGAGCTCGTCGGCATCGATCAGCGAGTTGCGCAGCGCATCACTCTGGATGGCGAGCGCCTGCGCCAGCCCCTCGGGCGGCAGCACCACGAAGTACGCGGTGTGGTCGTAGGCGGTGTGGGCGTTGAGGTAGCCACCGAGCGCCTTGGTCTCGCGCGCCACGGCGCCGGGCCCTCGCGTGGGCGTGCCCTTGAAGAACATGTGCTCCAGCACATGCGACACGCCGGCCCAGTGATCGGGCTCGTCGAAAAATCCTGCCTTGACGTGGGTGACGACCGAGACGGCGGGCGCAGATGCGTCCCGCTGCGCCAGCAGGGTGAGGCCATTGGAAAGTACGGTTCGGCGGAGGCCGGAGGTCCAGCGGCTGGGAGCGGAGATGGTCATGGACAAAGATAGACGGTTAGACGGCTGGTCGGCTGGACGGCTAGTCCTTGTCCGCGAACACCAGCCGTCCAGCCGTCTTGCCGTCTACCCGACTATCCTCACCACCCCCGCTGCCGCACTTCCGCGGATGAACGCCTCGGCGCTGGTCACCGGAATCACCACGCCGGTTTCCGCGTGGCCTTTCCGCGCGTGACCCATCATGAACTCGCTGAGTGACGCGCCGCGCCATTCGTGCTCCGCGTCCTTCATCTGCTGCACGATCTCGTCCCAGGTGCCGCGCAGGGTCACGCCGTTCAACATCGCCACTTCGTGCTGTCCGCCGTTTGTTGAGCGGCGGGTGGCGTGCGGGTCCGTCAGCAGTGCCGCGAACAGTTCCAGCTGGGTCGGATCCCGCAATGAACCGTCCGGTTGCTGCGCCTCGACCTCTGCAAGCAGCATGTCCAGCGCGTCCGGTTCGGCGGTGAGCTGCTCCAGACGCTGGACCCAGGGCGCGAGCTCCGGATCATGATCAGGGAGCCGATAGACGCTCCGCTTCAGCTCGATGATGCGCCAGAGCGCCAACTCGTCGAAATGGTCCTCGGGGCGGGTGCGCTCGAGGTGATGCAGCGCGGCGTCACTCTCGCCCCGGTCGTACAGCATGTTGGCCAGGTAGATGCGCGCCTCGGCGAAATCGGGCTCGAGTGCGAGCGCGCGCCTGAGCCAGTAGAGGGCGTCCCCCTCCTTGCCCAGCCGATGCGCCGCGTAGCCCAGGGACGCCGCGGCATCGGGAGAATCGGGGTGGACCTGGTTGGCCAGCTCGAAGAAGCGATGCGCCGCGCCGGTCAGTCCCTCGCGGAAGAGCGCGCGGCCCACCTGCATCATCAGGTCGTGGTCGTCGGAGAAGCCGAGCTCGAGAATGCGCTCGAATGCCTTGATGGCACCGGCACGGTTTCCGAGGCGGAGCAGCGTCTCGCCCATGCCGGCGAGGCCATCCTCGTGGTCGGGATCGAGGGCGAGCGCGGCCTCGAAGGCGCGGCGGGCCCAGGCAATTTCTTCGCGGGCGAGATAGGCGTAGGCCAGCCCCACATGGAGCTCGACCGCGTGGGGATAGAGCATCACACCTTCACGGAGCACTGCCAGGGCTTCGTCGTACCGTCCCTCGTTGTAAAGCTGGTGGGCCTGCTCGTCGAACTCGTCGGAGCTGCGGAATGCTTCCGACATCGGCTGGGCCTCCGGGTGTGAGGTGGGATACCGGAAGCTAAAGGCTGAAGGCGGAAAGCTGAAGGTGGCTGTTGGCTGTTGGCCATTGGCTGTTGGCTGTTGGCTGTTGGCGGGTGGCTGTTGGCCGGTGGTGTTGGCAACGACTCACGGGCCACGGACCACGGGCTCGGAGGGTAACGGCCAGCAGCCAACGACCAGCAGCCAAACCCACCCCTTGACTCCCAATCCCACCTCACTAACTTACCGACCGGTCAGTTAATTAGGTGTTGCGCGATGGAACGAGAGCCCGAACCCAAAATCCCCTGCGACCGCGAGCCGCGCTGGCAGCGACGCCCGGAAGACCGCCCCGACGAGATCCTCGCCGCGGCGCTGAAGGTCTTCAGCGAGCAGGGCTACACCCGGGCGCGGCTGGACGACGTGGCCCAGCGCGCCGGTGTGAGCAAGGGCACGCTCTACTGTTACTTCGAGTCGAAGGAAGCGCTGTTCCGCGCCACCGTGCGCCGCCACATCGTGCAGCGGCTGACCGATTTCCAGGCCAAGCATGACATCGGCGACGCCTCCCCGACCGAACTTGTCCGCAGCTTCATCGCCGCGATGTGGCGGACCCTCATGGACGACCGGCTGGTGGACATCTCGCGCCTGATGCACCGGGAGCTGGCGCATTTCCCCGAACTGGCACGGTTCTACTCTGACGAGGTCATTCTCGCCACCCGCCGCACCCTCGACGGCATCATCCAGCGTGGGGTGAACGAGGGCGAGTTCCGCGCCGTGCAGCACGGCTTCGCCGCCCGGGGCATCCAGATGCTCGTGGTGCACGCGGCGCAGCTGCAGAGTTTCTTCGCCACCTACGATCCTGACGCGCTGAACGACGATCAGGTCCTGGAAGGCATCACCGATCTTCTCCTCAACGGGCTCCTCGCCCCTTCGGCAATGACCACTCCATGATTCGACGCATTCTCGCGGTCTTCCTGCTCTTCACGCTCAGCGCTCAGCACTCAGCGCTCAGCGCTCAACAGCCAACGCTCGGCGCTCGACGCTCGACGCTCGACACTGTCCTCCCCACTCCGCTCACCCTCGAAGCGGCCATGCGCATTGGCCGGGAGCGGGCGACGACTGCCGCGTTGGCCCGGCTCAATGCCCGGGTTGCCAATGCCCGGGTGGGCGAGCGGCGAGCGGACCTGCTGCCGAGCATCGATGGCGGCGCCACTTTCAGCCGCCAGACCATGAACCTCGACGAGTTCGGCATCGCCGAGTTCACCGGGGTCACCGATCCCTTCAACATCTGGCGCCTGACGCTGGCGGGCAGCCAGTCGATCTTCGATCCGGCGGCACTGACGCGCGTCGCCGCGGCACGTGACAGCGCCGTTGCTGCCGGCCTCGACGCCCGCGCCGCCGGCAACCTGGCAGCGACCTCGGCGGGCGTCGCCTATCTCCGCTATGCCGCCGCGCTCGAGACCGTGCGCGCCCGCGAGGCGGACAGCAGCATCGCGGCCTCGCTCTACCAGCAGGCACGGGATCTCCTTGAGGCTGGCGTGAGCGCCGCCATCGATGCGACCCGCAGCGAAGTCGCCTTCGCCGCGTCCCGCACCGACCTGGAGCTGGCCCGCAACCAGCGGGATCGCGCCCGGCTGGACCTGAGCCGTGCGCTGGCCATGCCGCCCACGGTGAACCTGGTGCTCCCGGACTCCATCGGCAGCATCGCGAACGGCATTCCGACGGATCCTCATACGGCCGTCGCCTTCGCGATGACGCACCGCGCCGAGGTCGCCGCCGAACAGGCCCGCACCCGCTCGATCGAGCGTTCGCTCACCGCCGTGCGACGGGAGCGGCTTCCCTCGCTCGGCGTGCAGGGCGCGGTGCAGGAAACCGGGCCCACCCTCGGCCGGCTTTCCAATGTCTGGCACGTGGAAGTGGGCCTGAAGGTGCCCCTGCTCGACGGCTTCCGGCGCGAGCGGCGCATCGAGGAGCAGTCGCTCCGGCTCGATGCCCAGCAGGTCCGTGAGGACGACCTGCACCGACAGATCGCGACCGAAGTGCGGAGCGCGCTGCTCGACCTCTCGTCCGCGCGTCAGCAAGTCAGTCTCGCGGAAACGCGCCTGCGACTCGCCGAAGAGGAACTGGCCCAGGCACGGCAACGTTTTGCCGCAGGCGTGGCCGGCACGGTGGAGACCTCGAACGCCCAGGCTTCCGTCGTCGCCGCACGCAACGGACTGATCCAGGCGCACGCCGCACTGGGCACCGCGGAAGTCGGCGCCCTGCAGGCGGTGGGCCTGCTCAACAACGAACACTGAACATTCGACTGGAATCATCATGGCAACCGATGTCCTGAACGGCCCCGAAGTGCAGCGCGAATCGGCGTATGTGGTGGATGAGGAGGTCGTGGCGCCTCCGCGCCGCCGCTTCAATCCATGGCTGATCGCCGCCGTGATTGGCGCGCTGGTGCTGGCATGGGGCGTGAATCGCTATCTGTATAGCCGCAACCATGAGTCCACCGACAACGCGCAGGTGGATGGGCACATCACGCCCATCGCGCCCAAGCTGTCGGCGTTCGTGGCGCGCGTGCTGGTCGATGACAACGCGCACGTCAAGGCCGGTGACACGCTGGTGGTCCTGGATGATCGCGACCTGCGCGTGCGCCTGGAACAGGCCGAGGCCGACCTGGCGACGGCGCGGGCCGCGGCAGGTTCGCGCGGCGTGGGACAGGCCGAAGCGCAGCTCAGCTCCACGCGTTCCTCGGCGGCGAGCGCGCAAGCCGCCGTCCTCGCAGCTGAAGCGGCTGCCCGGAAGGCCGACGCCGACCTGGCGCGCTATGAAGGCCTGGCCGAGAAGCAGATCATCCCGGCGCAGCAGCTGGACGCGGCCCGGGCTGCGGCTGAAGCTGCGCACGCGAATCTCGATGCGGCGCGCCGTCAGGCGGCCGCCGGCGGCAGCAATGTCACCGCCGCAGCCGCCAATGTTCGCGCGGCCGACGCCAAGCTGGCTGCGGCAGAGACCGCGGTGGACAACGCGAGGCTCCAGCTCTCCTACACCGTGATCACCGCACCGGCCAGCGGCGTGGTGGCGCGGCGCAGCGTCGAACCGGGTGAGCTGGTGCAGGTGGGCCAGCAGCTGATGGCGGTGGTGCCCGACAGCGGCGTGTGGGTCACCGCCAACCTCAAGGAGACCCAGCTCAAGGACGTGAGTCCGGGCGATTCGGCCGAGTTCTCGGTCGACGCCTATCCCGGCGTCACCTTCCATGGCGTGGTGCAGAGCCTCTCGCCGGCAACCGGTGCGCGGTTTGCCCTGCTGCCGCCCGATAACGCCACCGGGAACTTCACCAAGGTGGTGCAGCGGGTGCCGGTGCGGATCGCAGTGGAAGATCCCCTGGCCGCGGAGCACCCGCTCCGGCCGGGCATGAGCGTCGAAGTCACCATCACGACGCACTGACGATGGCGACGCTGGCCCTGCCCGCCCGGCCCGCACCGAGGGACCGGGCGGAGGTCTACCAATATCGGTATATCATCGCGTTCGCGGTGGTGCTGGCGAGCGTCCTCGAGCTG
>CBINCZ010000100.1:0-7431 GCA_966249295.1 uncultured Gemmatimonadales bacterium | reverse complement strand
GTACCACGACGACGTGATGGACGAGGCGCCCGTACGCCGCGGCACCCCGTGCGACCTCATCCCCGGTTCCCACTGAGGCGCCGATCAAGGGCGCGTCCGGCCAGGCCACGCGAGCTCGTAACGGCGACAGGTCGTCGGGCCCCAGGTGCACACCGGCGGCGCGGGCGGCGCGCGCCACGTCGGGACGATCATTGATGAGGACCGGCACCGGCAGGTGATACACCATGGAGCGCGCGATCACCAGCAGCTGGCGGGGGCAAACCGTCTTGAGGCGAAGCTGCACGGAGGTGACACCGCCCTCGACCGCCGCCTCCACGGCGCGCATCAGCCGCACCTCGGGCAGGAAGCGATCGTCCGTGACCAGCATGAGGCGGAGCGCGGCCGCTAGATTTCCTTGCATGACCAGAATCAAACACGACACCGGGCACCGAACCAGATGACGGCCACAGTGCGCGTCGCCTCGCGTGGAGCCACGCGCTGGGTCCGCGGCCACCCGTGGATCTTCCGCAGCGATGTGCTCGACACGCCGCCGGATCCCGGCATTGTGCACGTCACCGATGAGCGCGGCCGCCCGCTGGGGCAGGCGCTCTATTCGCCCCGGTCAGAGATTCGCCTGCGCCTGCTGGAGCCCGGTGATCGCGCGGTAGATGGCCAGTGGTGGCGCGCGCAGGTTGCCGCCGCGCTGGCGCGCCGAGGCAGCATCGACGCCTCCGCGTATCGGGTGGTCCATGGCGAGGGAGACGGCCTCCCGTCCCTCATCATCGATCGCTACGATCGCTGGGTGGTGATGCAACTGCTCTCCGCCGGTATTGAAACCCGGCGAGAGGAGATCCTGGACGCCGTCGACGAGGTGCTGCAGCCCGAGGGGATTCTCCTGCGCAATGACGTCCCGGTACGACGCAAGGAGGGACTCGCCGAACGGGTCGAGCTCGCTCGCGGCAGCGTGCCTGAAATGATTGAAGTGCGCGAGGGAACGGTGCGCTACCTGGCGGCACCGTGGACCGGGCAGAAGACCGGCGCCTTTCTGGACCAGCGGCCCTCCCGCATGCGCGCCGGCGTGCTCACGCCCGCCGGTGGACGCGCGCTCGACTGCTTCAGCTACCACGGTTCGTTCGCGCTCCACCTGGCCCGGCGTGCCGGCAGCGTGCTGGCCCTCGACAGCAGCGCGGCTGCCCTGGAACGCGGTGCCGAGAATGCGGCGCGGAACGGGATGACCAACATCGAATGGCGTGAGGCCGATGCCTTCGAGGCCCTGCGCGCCATGGAGCGGGCGCGCGAGCAGTTTGACATCATCGCGCTCGATCCCCCTGCCTTCGCCAAGTCACGGCGCGACGTGCCTGGCGCGCTCCGCGGCTATCGCGAAATCAACCTGCGGGCCATGCGCCTGCTCGCGCCCGGCGGTGTACTGGTCACGGCGTCATGCTCGTTCCACGTCGGCCGCTGCACATTCCTCGACATGCTCGTCATGGCTGCCGGTGATGCCGGACGCCGGATGATCCTGTGTGAAGTGCTCGGGCAGGGAGTGGACCACCCCGAACTGCTGACGGTGCCGGAGACCGGGTATTTGAAGGGGGCGGTGCTGGTGGCAGTGTGAGCGTCGTACGTCGTAGGTCAGACGACTTATGACCTGCGACCTACGACTGCCTCTCATGCCTCCATAAGAGATAGGACGCCACCACGGGCAGGGCCACGGCAGCGGCGAAGACTACTGCCAGGAACACCGCCAGGTGATCGGGCTGCAGGACGCCGAGGACCACGAGCACGGCGCCGGCACCGGCAAAGACCCGACCCGAAAATGCATGGGTGCGCCGCCACACGGTGTCGTCGGTGAGGGTCCACGGTGTCCGGATGCCCATGAACCAGTTGGGCTGCATGCGCGGCATGAGGAATCCGAGCAGAACCAGGAGCAGCCCCACTCCCACGAGGACCACACCGTTGATCGAGAGCGGCCAACCGAGGTTGTAGCCCAGAAGCGCCACCTGCACGACGGCGAGGAACGCCAGAATGGCGTTGCCGAGGGTCCACCAGATCCCGCCGTGCAGCAGCCCTTCCCTTCGCGGATCGGCGTGCGGCAGGAAGGCGAAGATGGCACCCAGTAGCGCGCCGGCCAGCGGCACGAAGAGCGCGGCGACCGTGGGGCTCATGGTGCCGTCGGGACGGCCGGCCAGGTCCCAATGCGTCGTGACCCGGGCCGGGAGGTGCGGCAGGGCCCACAGGCTGAAGGCCAGTGCTGCCAGCAGCAGCGCGTAGCCGGGCGTCAGTCGTCGCACGAGGTGGCTCCTGAAGGGCGATGAGGAAAAATGCCCTGTCGATGCGCCCGAGGGAACCGCATTGACAGCGCTTCCTCGGCCTGCGCACCTTTAGCGCATGCCACGCACCGTGATCCCGGACCGCGAGCAACAGATCCGGCGCGTTCTGCTCGTGATCCTCGGTGCGAACCTCATCGTGGTGGCGCTCAAGGCGGCCGTAGGACTGGCCACCCACTCGCTCGCGGTCCTGGGCGACCTCATCCAGGCCTCCCTCGACGCGGTCAACAACGGGCTTGGCCTGGCCATCATGGCCATCGCCAGCAAGGGTCCCGACGCCGAGCACCCCTACGGGCACGCCAAGTTCGAGACCCTGGGCGCCCTGGTCATCGTGGTCTTCCTGTCGGTGTCCATCTTCGAGCTGCTGCGCGGGGCCGTGGCCCGACTCCTCGCCGGCTCGGCACCGCCGGCCGTTTCGGTGACCAGCCTGGTGCTGATCACTGTCACACTGGTGGTGAACGTCATCGTCACGGTGCTGGAAACCCGCGCGGGGCGGCGCCTCGGCAGCGAACTGCTGCTGGCCGATGCGGTCCATACCCGCGTGGACGTGCTCATCACCGTGGCGGTGCTCGGCGGCCTGGTGCTCAGTCGCCTGGGGCATGGCTGGGCCGATCCGGTGCTCGCGATTATTGTGGCTATCATGGTCGGCCGGGCCGGCTTCTCCATCGTGCGGAGGGCGATCCCCACGCTGGTTGACGAGCGTGCCTACGATGCCCAGACCATCCGCCGGGAAGCCGAGCGGGTGCCCGGCGTCCAGGCAGCATACTCCATCCGGTCGCGTGCCGCGGCCAACACTCTTTTTGCGGAGCTGACTATCGCCGTGGACGGCCGGTCCGACGTCACCAGTGCACACGGCATCGCCGACGCCGTGGAAGACCGGCTGCGCGAAGCGCTCCAGCTGCAGGAAGTCGTCGTTCACGTGGAACCATGCTGAAGGGCACCGACACCCGCCGCACCCGCGCCCGGCGCCCGCCGCCGTCGCTCAAGCAGCAGTACCACGAGTACGTGTTGCAGCGCATCGAGACCTACAAGAATTCGCTGGGCCGCGACCGGCTGCTGGAGATCGGGGGCGAGGCGGCGAGTGAGATGCAGGACACGTTCTCCGGCCAGTTCCTGCTCACGGAAGTCCTGATGCAGGAGGCGGTGGACAAGCTGATCATGAAGCGCCTGCGGCTGCCCACCTTCAACCGGTGGAAGCAGCAGCATGGCAAGCGCCGCCGGGCGCAGCGGGAGCCCACCCACTGGGGCCTGGAGCCGGACTGCGCCCTGGCAGCGTTGCTGCCAAGAATCGAGCCGGAGGACGTGGTCCTCGTCGCGGGCGCGGGTGCCGCGCCGGCCGCATACTTGCTCGCGGCGCATGATGCCCTGGTCACGTTCATTGCAGCGGACCTCGGTAGCGTGGACAAGGTGGAAGCCGGGCTCGCCGGCGAGGCGCTCGCAGGCACCGCCGAGTGCTACTTTGTCCAGCCGGGATGCTGGATGCCCCCGTTCCCGTCGGCGCTCGACCTGCTGGTGCTCGACGCCGCGTCGCTGGGCGAGGTGGATGCCGGCGACCGCGCGGTGTTCCTCCGCCAGCTGCAGGATCTCACCGGTGCCGGCGGCGTGCACCTGATCCTTCCCGGCAAGGGCGGCATGGCGCCGGAAGCGGTTCTCGGCTGGTACGATGGCTGGCAGCGTGACGAGCTGGCGCGGAACCGGCGCCGCGGCGCCGCCCGGCCCAGCAGCGGCGTGATCCTCACCAAGCCCGACGCTCCCGATGGTGCGGAGGCGGGCGCGGAGGCCTGAGCGCATGCCCACCCTGACACTCAACGGCACTGCCGTCAGCTTCGACAATGGCGCCACCATCCTCGAAGCGGCCCGCGCGGCAGGCCAGAACATTCCCACACTGTGCTGGTATCCCAAGCTCCCCATCGTCGGTAATTGCCGCCTCTGCCTCGTGGCGGTGGAGGGCCAGCCCAAGCCGGTGCCGGCCTGCGCCACGAAAGCCGCCGACGGCATGGTGGTCGCGAGTGAGTCGGAGCCGCTCCGCGCCGCCCGGCGCGGCGTGCTCGAGTTGTTGCTGGAACGCTATCCGGGCGAGCACCTGCTCAATGGCGGCCGGCAGGCGCCGCGCAATGAGTTCGAGCGCTACGTCGTGGAGTACGGAGCCCGCGTGCGGCCGCCCGCCGCCCACGAGCTGCCACTCAGGACCGGCGACGAGCGTCCCGGGGACACGATGATCCGGCACGACATGTCGCACTGCATCCTCTGCACCCGGTGCGTGCGCGCCTGTGCCGACATCCAGCAGGTCGGCGTGCTCGACGTGGCCGATCGCGGCTCGGGCGCCCAGATCATCGTAGGCGGCGATGGTGATCCCGACCACGCCGGCTGCACCTGGTGCGGCGAGTGCGTCCGGGTGTGCCCAACCGATGCCATCTTCGAGTTCATACCGCGTGAGCACTTCGGGCAGGAGGCGCTGCGTGCCCCGGACCGGGTCGTCCGCTCGATCTGCCCCTATTGTGCGGTCGGTTGCCAGGTGGACCTGCACGTGAAGGACGACGCGCTCATGCGGGTCACGTCGCCCTGGATCGAGGAGAACACCCCGAACCAGGGCTCCACCTGCGTGAAGGGACGATTCGGCTACGACTTCCCCCAGCATCGTGACCGGCTCACCACTCCGCTGATTCGCATCGGCTGGGAGCGGGAGGCCGACGGCACCTGGCGCTGGACCGGCGAGTGGCCCCGGCACCGCGAAGGCCCGTGGGACTTGATCGAGGAGATGGGGCAGGACTCCAAGCCGCGCCCGCCGCAGCGGGCGCAGGGCAAGGGTCCGCGAACCGGGTTCCGCAAGCGTGCTTCCGACGACGTACGCGACCGGGTGGCGACGCCTGCCGAATGGTATTCCCGGTTCCGGCCAGCCACCTGGGATGAGGCGCTGAGTCTCACGGCCCAGGAACTCCTGCGCGTCCGCGACACCCACGGTGCCGATGCGCTCGCGGCGCTTTCCAGCGCCAAGTGCACCAACGAGGACAACTACGCCTACATGCGGATGGTGCGCGGCGCCTTCCGCACCAACAATCTCGATCACTGCACCCGGCTCTGCCACTCCACCTCGGTGAGCGCCATGAGCCGGGCGCTCGCGACGTCGGCGGCGTCAGGTTCGATGCGCGAGATCGAGGAAGCCTCGGACGTCATCTTCATCGCCGGCGCCAACACCACCGAGTCGCATCCAGTCTTTGGCGCGCTCATCAAGCGCGCGGTGAAGCGCGGCGCCACCCTGATCGTGGCTGACGTGCGGAAGGTGGAGCTGGCAGCGCTTGCCCATATCCACCTCCAGATGCAGCCGGGCAGTGATGTCGCCCTGTTCAACAGCATGCTGCGCCACATCCTGGACAGGGGCCTCGAGAACCGCGAGTTCATTGCCCAGCGCACCACCGGCTTCGATGCGGTACGGGCCGCAGTGGAGCCGTACACGCTGGAGCTGGGCGAGAAGATCACCGGCATTCCCGCGGCGACGATCGCGCGAGCAGCCGAACTTTACGCCCGGGGCCCGCGCACGGCGACGCTCTGGGCCATGGGCCTCACCCAGCACTCCACCGGCACCGACATCGTGGCGAGCCTGCTCAACCTGCTGCTCGCATGCGGGATGATCGGGCGCTGGGGCGCCCCGATGATGCCGATCCGGGGCCAGAACAACGTGCAGGGTGCCAGCGATGTCGGTGCCATTCCGTTTGCCTATACCGACTATCGCAGCGTCACGAGCCCGGCCAACCGCGCCGAGTATGCGCGTGCCTGGGGAGTGCCGGAGGAAAGCCTGTCGCTCAAGGACGGGCTGATGGTGACCGAGATGACCAAGCCCGGCAGCGGGGTACGCGGGCTCTACATCATGGGCGAGAATCCCGTCATCTCCGACCCGGACATCTCCCACGCCGAGAGCTGGGTGCGCGGGCTCGAGTTCCTGGCGGTGCAGGACCTGTTCCTCACCGAGACCGCGCGCTGGGCCGACGTCGTCCTGCCGGGCTCGTCCTTCGCGGAGAAGCAGGGAACGTTCGTCAACACGGAGCGGCGGATCCAGCTGAGCGAGCCCGCGCTGTCCCCCCCGGGCGAAGCCCGACGCGACCTCGATATCATCATCGAGCTCAGCAACCGCCTCGGCCTGCCTACCACGTGGCAGGGCGCCGAAGATGTGATGCGCGAGATTGCCAGCGTCACGCCGTCCTGGCGTGGGGTGACGTACGATGCCATCCGGGGTTCCGGCATCCAGTATCCGGTGCCCGAGCCGGGGCATCCCGGTACGGCCTACCTCTTTGGCGAGCGCTTCCCCACCAAGGATGGCAAGGGCATCTTCGTGCCGGTCGAGTACCTGCCGCCGGCAGAGCTGCCTGATGCCGAATATCCATTCATCATGAACACCGGCCGACAGATGTATCACTGGCACACCGGCACCATGACCCGGCGTTCCCGGGGCCTCGATTCGCGCGAGCCGGTCCCGATCGTGGAGCTCAATCCCGACGACGCGGCCCGCATGGGGATTCGCGATGGCGACACCGTGCGCGTCTCCAGCCGGCGTGGCTCCATCCTGATCGGCAGCCGGATTTCAAACCGGCAGGCACCGGGCCAGGTTTTTGTCCCATTCCACTTCCGGGAAGCCGCCGCCAATCTCCTCACCAACCCGGCGCTCGATCCCTATGCCAAGATCGCCGAGTTCAAGGTCAGTGCCGTCAGCGTGACGCCCGCGTGAGGACGACACTGCGCAACCTTGCCATCGCCGCGCTCGCTGCGATCGCGGCAGCGTGGGCGGTAGCTTCGCTCTGGTGGCCGTTCCAGAGCGACCATGGCGTGTACGCATGGATGGCGGACGTCGTCCTGCATGGCGGCATGCTCTACCGCGATGCCTGGGACGTGAAGGGGCCCGTTGCCGCACTGCCCGCCCTCATCGCGCAGGTCGTGTTCGGGCGAAACATGTGGGGTATCCGGGTGCTCGACCTGGTGGTGGTCATCGCGGCTATCATCGCGCTGGTCCGGGTGGGCTCACGCTGGGCCAGCAGGCCTGCTGCGCTCGCCGGTGCGCTGATCTGGGTGCTCGCCTATGCCAGCACGCGCTTCAGCTCGACCGCACAGCCGGACGGCTTTGGCGCCGTTCTGC
>CBINCZ010000099.1:0-7474 GCA_966249295.1 uncultured Gemmatimonadales bacterium | reverse complement strand
CCGCCCACAGCATGGCGTCACCAACGCGACAGGGCCGGCACCCAACGTCCGCTGGGCCCAGGAACTGACCGACGATCGTGACAACGACTGCCGTCCCAGCCGGCGGCCGCCGAGGGACCCGGATGCGCCGGTGGAAATGGGGCAGGTGAGCGGGCAGGTCTTCCGCGAGGGGACGCACCAGCCGCTGGCCGGCGCCTTTCTCCAGATCCTTGGCACCCCGTACAGCACCTTTGCCGACGACGAGGGCTGGTACACCCTGCAGTTTGACCAGTCGCTGGTGGACGCCTGCCGCACCCAGTACGTGCAGGTGTCCAAGGATGGGTTCCGGCCCCGCCGCCTGATCCTTGGACTGGGCGCCCGCGCCAACAACGACATCACCATGCGCCAGCGCTGACGACGCCAGCGCTGAGCGCTCGCGCGTTCACACTCATCTGCTATCTTGGAGCCATGATCCCAGTCAGTTACAGAGTTCACATCGCCGCGCTCGCCCTGGGCTTCGCGGTCGCGGTGCTGCCCGGCGTTGCCCGGGCCCAAGGCACAACCAGCGAGCGTATCCTCGCGGCGAGTTCGCTCCCGCGCCTGGCTTCCGACCTGCGCGATGCCGGGGCGCTGCCCGAGGAAGTGACGATGGCGCTGGAGCAGCTGCGCGCCGCCCAGGTCTCACCGGTGGACGCCGCGCGGGTCATGAAGGCGGAGTACGAGGCCCGGCACAAGGATCGGTCACCCAGCGTGGAATTCGGCGTCCTGGTGCGCGACGCACTGCAGAAAGGTGTGCGCGGTCCCGCCCTGGCCGACGCGATCAGGACGGCACGGGCAGCAAAGCCGGTCGTGAAGAGGAAGGTCCAATGAGGCGGGTATTGCTGATGGTGGCCGCCGCGGGTGCGCTGGCGTGTGGGGGTGAACGTCAGGCGTCGAGCGTCGAGCGTCAGGCGGCAGACTCCCAGCGGTCCGCTTTCAGCGCCAAGCGCTCGACGCCCGACGCTCGAGGCTCGACGAGCATTGATTCGCTCATGAGCCGCGTCATCCCCGCCGCCGCGATCACCCTCGCGGTGGAAGCCACTCCGGAGCGCGCGGACAGCATCCTGGCGGCAAACGGGTTTACGCTGGATCGCTTCGAGGCCACCCTCTACACCATCGCGGCCGACACCGCCGCCTCGCAACTCTTTCAAGCCGCGCTCGGCCGCTAGGCCGCAAGCCCCGGGAAGGAGCCCTGATGTCACGACGCCCCCGACGAGGACCCGCCTTCATCGAGATCGTCGTGATCGTAGCACTGCTGGCGACGCTTATTTCGCTCCTTGTGCGGGCGAGATGAGGGAAGAGTCGTAAGTCGTACGTCATAGGTCGTACGACTTACGACATATGACTTACGACGGCAGTTTCCACTCCACCGTCCGCCTGCTCTTCTTCCTCATGATCTCGAACTTCACCGTCTCGCCCGGGGCGTAGGAGCCCAGGATGCGGTGGGCGTGCATCTCGTTCCTGGGCACGCGGCCATCGATGCTCAGGATCACGTCGCCGGCTTGAAGCGGCATGGTGGAGTCACTGGGCTGCTCGGTAACCAGCAGGCCGCTCTCCGTGCCGAAGTATTCACCCAGCCCCTTGTTCATCTCCACCAGGTTGAGTCCCATGGCGCCGCGGCCAGCGAAGGTGAAGACGCCGCCCGGCCCATCGGAGCGAGTCCACACCCGGGGCATGCGCTCGTTCAGGCGCTCCAGCGCCCGCATCTCGCCTGCGCGGCGCGTCGGCATCGCCATTCCCCACACCTTCATGGGATCCGAGTCGTCGGCCACGACGCTCACGCTCTTCGTGGCGCCGTCGCGGCGGTACTCGATCTTCACGGTGTCACCGGCCTCGAGCTTGTCCGCGAGGTCCGAGACCTGCGAGGCGGCATCCTTCCCGCTGATGGCGGTCCCGTTGAACCGGGTGATCACGTCGCCTTCCTTCAGTCCCGCCTTTTCCGCCGGGCTGTCGTCCACGACCTCCGCGATGCGCGCACCCTTGCCAGAGGAATCAGCCGTGAGCATCACGCCGATCCGCGGGCGATGCATGAACCGGGCAAGCTCCATGACCCGTGGCATCTCGTCGCTGCGAACGCGATAACGGTATTCGTGCTTCGGGGCGGACGAGTCACCCTTGTCCTGTGCCATGGCCGCGCCGGGCGCGAGCGCGAGCAGCGCCACCAGGGCGCCAGTGAGTTGGGATTTCATTGCGACGGTCTCCGGTCCGTGTCAGGGGTTACACGGGAGAGATGCGTCAGGGGTGGGGAAGGTCGCTTGGCGAGATGGGCGAGATGGGCGAGCAGGGCGAGCAGGGCGAGCAAGTGGTCGAGGGTCGAGGGAGCGCACCGAAACCCACCCGATCGTCACCCCAGCCAAAGCTGGGGTCCATGAGGGGCTCGCGCGAGCCGATTCACCTCGCTGGACGCGTCCGCCCATGGGAAGTGCCATGCCCGTATCCCTCATGGATTCCCGCTTTCGCGGGAATGACGGCCTGCGGACACCTGCTCGCCCTGCTCGCCCTGCTCGCCCTTCCTCCCTGCTCGCCCTGCCCTACCTCCTCCTCTTCTTCTGCACCAGCCTCGGCCCATACACCGGCGTCGCGCCGAATTCGCCGGCGGCCCAGAGGGTGAGCAGGGTGGAGATCCCGGCAATGGCCCGCTTCTCGTCCTCGTCATGGATCACCAGGCCGTAGGTGTCCGCGACAAAGTGAAGATTATTGAGGATCTGGCGCGCGGCCTGGCGCTCCACCGCGCCGTGCCAGTAGTCCACCGTCTCCAGGATCATGGCCCCGTGGCGACGGATGAACTCGCCGAGGGAAAAGACCTTGGACGCGCGGGGCGAGCGGGGCCGGCAGATGGCCAGCAGGTCCTCCACGTATTCATCCCAGCGCTGGGCCAGGCGGCGGTTGCTCTCCCGCTGGAGGGTGCGCGCCCGCGCCAGCGAGAACTGCGCCTGGGTCCGGGGCTTGAAGCGCGGTACCACGGGATGCAGGTCGAAGCGGGTGAGGTAGACTTCCTCGTCGTCCTCGTCTTCCTCATGGAAGACCCACATGCGCCGGAGCTGGGGCCACGAGGCGATCTCCACCACCCGCTTCATTCGGCTGTCGAGCAGGATGAACTTGCCCGATTCGGCCTTGACGGCGGTGAGCCAGTGGCTCCACTCATCCACGCAGAGGAGCACCGGAATGCCGCGGCGGAGGTAGGCGACCAGCGCCTTGCGGGCGCGTTCGGGGTCGTTCCGCCGCACCATGAGAAGGTCGCAACCATACTTGCGCGCTGCCCGCCCCAACTGGATCTCGTCGGTGCCCGCCCACCAGTGGGTGCCGGCGATCCGGGAGATCTCGCGCTCGTCACGCAGGATCCCGAGGACGACCAGCGCATGCTTCAGGGCAAAGGGACCGCACTGCCAGAGGTTCGGTTGGGGATATATTCCCATGGACATCCCGGCCGGAGACCTTCGGAAAGTATACGGAACCAGGCGCTTGCCAACCGGCGCCCAGGAGAATGCCCGTGGCCAGGACGCGAGCCAATGTGACGGTGCTCTACAACGCGCTGAGCGAAGAGGGCTACGACCAGCTCAAGCACGTGGACCCGGCGACCCTCGGCTTCGAGCCCGAGTACGACATCGTCGTGCCCACGGTGAGCGAGGAGTACGAGGCCATCGTGAAGGCGCTCAGCGGCGAGGGCTACCGGGTGCGGCCAGTGAACCTGCTGGACAACATCAAGCAGCTCGAGAAAGTGGTGCGCCGCAACCCGCCCGACGTGGTCTTCAACCTGGTCGAATCGTTCCGCGACGACGCCGAGCTGGAAAGCGCCATCCCCGCCTTCCTCGACCTCTACGGCATCCCCTGCACCGGCGCCCCTCCACTCGCGCTCTCCATGTGCCGGCGCAAGGGACTCACCAAGCGGATCCTCGAATCCCACGGCGTGCCGACGCCGAAATACCTGAGCCTCTGGAAGCCCAAGGTGGCGGTGCGGCACGGGCTCAAGTATCCCCTGATCGTGAAGCCGGCACGGGAGGACGCGAGCGCTGGCGTGGATGCCGCCTCGGTGGTGACCGACCGACCGCAGCTGCTCGCGCGGCTGGAACACATCTTCCACGAATTCCAGCCGCCGATCCTGGTGGAGGAGTTCATTGAGGGGCGCGAGCTGCACGTGGGTGTGTTCGGGAACGACCCGCCCGAAGTGCTGCCGCCGCTGGAGTATGACTTCTCCGAACTCCCCGCCGGCGAGCCGCCGATCATCAGCTACGCCGCCAAGTGGGATCCCCTCGCCGAGGTGTTCCACCGGGTGGGTACCCGCTGCCCCGCCCCGCTCACCAAGCGGCTGGAAAAGCGGGTGCGCGACGTTTGCATCCGGGCCTACCAGGTGATGGGCTGCCGGGACTACGCCCGGCTCGACATCCGGATCTCAAAGGACAACCACCCCTACGTGCTGGAGATCAACCCCAATCCGGATCTCACCGAGGGCGTGTCGTTCATGGAAAGCGCCGAGGCCGCAGGCCACAGCTTCGGCGAGATGCTGGCGAGGATCGTGGAACTGGCGCTGGAGCGAAAGCCAGCGCTGCCCGGCGAGACCCCCCAGCCGCCACTGCCGGATATGACTTCGGCATGATGGGCATGATGGGCATGATGGGCATGATGGGCAGGATGGGCGGGATGGGCGGACTAGTCGAACTGGTTGGGCTCGCCAGCTTCGGTCCGTTCCGTCCGTCCTGCCCGTCCTGCCCGACTTGACCAGCGCTTGACTCCCGCCGTCTAGCTTGGCCGCTCCAGCCACTGGAGAAGCCGATGGGACGTCGCCAGGTCTGTGCCCTTGCTGTCGCAGCCGCGCTGGTCAGCGCGTGCTTCGTCCGCTCGACCGGGATTCGCCAGGTCGACACCGCCAGTCCGGGACCGGTCAGGACACCAGCCCGGGTGCACCTGCAGGACGGCAGCACCGCCCTGGTCCGGACACCCTGGACGGTCGCCGGGGATACCGTGCACGGCGCCTTCGCGGTGTACGACCGTCGCCTGACGCTGTCCGATTCGGTCTCTGCAATACCAATCGATCGCGTGACCGGCATCGAGACGTATACTCCCCGATCCGACGCAGCCGCGTCGATCGGCCTGAGCGTGCTCGCAACCGGGGCCTCGATCGCAGCGGTCAGCGCGCTGGCGGTGGCGATCTTCGGTTCCTGCCCCACCGTCTACTCTGATTCAGCGGGCGCGGAACTGCTCGAGGCCGAGGGCTTCTCGTATTCCATCGCGCCGCTGCTGGAGACGCGCGACGTGGATGTGCTTCGCGCGCGACCCGGGCCCGATGGCCGCATCACGCTCACGGTCCGGAACGAAGCGGCCGAAACCCATTACATCAATCACATCGAAGTGCTGGCCGTGCAGCGTGCTGACTCGGAGACGGTCGCTCCCGACCCGACCGGCCTGCCGCTCGCTGTGAGCGGGTGGGTCCGCTATCGCGCCACCGATCGCGACGCGCGGAACGTCACCGATGTCCTGGCGGGGCGTGATTCGCTGGTGTACGCCAGCGACAGCACATGGCTCCAGGGCGCCGACACGTCGCGTCTCCACGACTGGATCGACCTCGCACTCCCGCCGATGCAGGCCGACAGCGTGGCCATCCTGCTCCGGGCGCGCAACAGCCTGCTCACCACCATCCTGCTGTACGACCAGATGCTCGCCTCGCGCGGAGCGCATGCCGCCGACTGGATCGGACAGGATCTCGGCGATCTCGGCACCGTGCTCTCGCTCGGTCGCTGGTACGCGAAGGAAATGGGCATGCACGTGCAAGTCCGGGACAGCGCCGGCTGGCGCGACGTTGGTCGCCTGGGCGACCCCGGTCCCATCGCCTGGGACGAGACGGCGATCATGGTGCCGGTGCCCCGCGGAGCGGCGACGACGGTGCGGCTCTGGTTTCCAATGGATGGATGGCGCATCGATCAGGTGCAGGTGGCCACGCGTGCACGGCGGCCGCGCTGGCGCGCGATCGCCGCCGACACCCTGCGCGATCCGCACGGCATCGAGCGCGATACACTGCGCACCCGTATCGCAGGAGCGGATGACGAGTACCTGGTCACCCAGCCCGGCGACGCCTTTACCGTGACCTTCCCTACGGATGCGACCGAGCGCAGCGACGAATTCCTGCTGGCCATGCAGGGCTACTACATCGAGTGGATCCGTCCGGCGTGGGCGGCCCGTCCCGACAAGGGCCCGTTCACGCCCGGCAACGACCAACTGCGCCGCGCCCTCGATCAATGGCGCCGGGAGCGCGGGACCTTTGAGCGGCAGTTCTTCGAGTCCCGCCTGGCGGTGAGGTGATCATGCGATACTCGACAGCATGGCTGACCCTTGGCGTCACCGCATGCACGATGGGCAGCAGCCCGCAGTCATACCCGCTCGCGACCCGGCCGGCCGGCGCCGAGGTCACGATCACGACAACGGATCGAATCACGCGCCGGGGCGAACTTCTGGTGGTGGACGACACGGCCGCCGTCGTGCTGACGCCCTCGGGCGAGGTCCGGTGGTTTCCACTGCACACGGTCACCCGGCTTTCCACCCGTCCGGGCTCCGTCTCACTCGATGCTCCGCGAGGCATCGAGAATCTCGACGCCGAGTCACGACGGCGCCTGCAGCTGGTGAGCCGCTTCCCCTATGGCGTGTCACCCGACATCCTCGCGGACATTGCCGCTCATCCGACGCCAACGGCGGCGCAGCCATGAGGCGCACTGCCCTGCTGCTTGCGGCCGGCGCGTTCATCGCCTGGCCGGCAGCAGCCCAGTCTCCTGCCCATGATGGCCATCGTGGCGACGCGTTTGTGCACGCCGCCCGGATCGCGTCGGCCAAGTATGAGGACCGGAACTCGGCTATCCGGGCCGGCTATCGCCGGATCGGACTCAGCTTCCCCGCCATGGGTGAGCATTGGATCCAGTCCCAGCTCCTGGTCGGGGGCGTGATCGACTCCACTCGGCCGTCCCTGCTGTCCTACGTCATGGTACGGGGACATCCGGTGCTGGCAGGCGTCGGGTGGGCGGTGGTCGTGGATTCGTCCTCCCGCATGCCGCGCTCACCGGTGCCGAAGTGGCACCAGCATGGGGGCACGCTGGGGGATGCGAGCTTCGGCGGCGTGCACGCATCGTCCGGTGCCGGCGTGGCCGTGCTGCACGCCTGGGTGAACGTGCCCAACCCGGCCGGTACGTTCGAGACCGACAACTGGACCTTGCCCTGGGTGAGCGCGGGCCTGGCACCACCCGCGCATCCCGATCCTGACGCGGCGCGGGCGCTCTCACTGGTGAGTGATGGACCTGAATTCTGGCAGGAGTGGCTGCGCTGGCGGGGGCGCGATCCAGACATACTCACGCCGGCCACCGATTCAGTGCGAGTGCTCCTGGCTCACGACGCTCGAGCCAACGTGCTGGAGCCGCAACTCAACGCGCTGTGGCAGCACTGGGCCGGGACGCTGGGGCTGCCGCAGGGGACGACG
>CBINCZ010000098.1:0-7475 GCA_966249295.1 uncultured Gemmatimonadales bacterium | reverse complement strand
CTCGGCAGCGAGCGCGATCAGGCCGACCGCGACGAGAATCGCGGCAATCCACGGATTGGCGAGCACCGCGAGCAGCGCCAGCAGTGCTTCAGGAAGGACCAGAAGCTGTACCAGCCCCGCCGCGGTGGTCGCCGTGGCAGCCAGATTATCCCAGACTGGGAGGATCATTCTCCCAATCTAGCCGGAAGTCACTCCCGGGACGAGTGACCGCGCTGGGTGGCCCGTCGCTCGGCGGCACGCTCGATCAACTGCCGCAGACGCTGCTGCATCACGAGGTAACGGGCACGCTGAACCGGCGTGAGAACGCCCGAGAGCTCCTCCAGCTCCTGCTGCTGCACCTGGGCACGCTGGACCTGTACTTCGGCCAGCTCCTTGACTGCCCGGTTGACGCTGTCGTTGTTGGCGGCGACGCCCGGACGCAGCTCCCGCCGCAGGCTTGCGCGCAGCTCCGCGGTGCGCCGGGCGAGATCGGCTCGACGCTGCGCGTACTTGGCGCTCGTGGCCCGGAGCTCGGCCAGTTGCTTCTCCTCGAGGTTGAGCTGGGTCGCGACGCGCTGGGTAAACCGCTGCTGGATGGCAGCGCGGAGCCGCTCCTCCACGAGCCGCTGCTCAACCGTGGCCCGCCCTGCACGCCCTGTCGCCTGGCGCCGGACGGCAGCGCGGTCTGCCGCTGAATCGGGCGTCTGCGCGATCGCAGGCAGCGGCAGCGCCAGGAGCAGGAGCAACCCCATCATCAATCGTGTCATGTTTCCTCCAGGTCAGTCAGCACCTGCTCAAGTTCAGTGGAGTCCAGTGATTCGAGTTCGGGCAAGTCGAGTCCCGCATCTGCGTCAAACGAGGGTCCGGACACGGCCGCCAGCACTGCCCGGAGTTCATCGGCGGACAGGTCGTCGAGCGCCGGAATGTCGAGGGCTACCGCAGCGGTCGAGGAAGTCGAGGGGGGCGAGCCGCGCACCGAGTCACTCTTCGGCGCAACGCGCGCGAGCAGCACGAGGGCCGCTGCCGCTGCGATGCCGCTCACCAGCCAGCGTCCATAGTGCCTCGGTTCGTGGCGACGTGCGGTGACCTGCGCGAGGGCGCGACGCGCCATCGCCGGTGCATCCACGTTCCAGGCCTCTCCAGCGCCAAGCCGCGCCGAGGCACGCAGCAGCTCCCATTCGGCGCGGCAATCGGCGCAGTCGGCCAGGTGCCGGGCTTCTTCGGCGGTCCAGTCACGCCGGCCCAGTGTGATTGCCGGCATCTCGTCCGACAGGCGAGTGCACGTGGTCATGAGATCATCGCCTTGAGGCGCCGCACGGCGCCGTGGTAATGCACGCGCGCCGCGCCGGCGGTAGTGCCGAGCGCGGCCGCGATGGCCGTGTACTCCAGGCCCTCCTGGGTCCGGAGGAGAAAGACTTCACGCTGCAGGCGAGGCAGTTGTGCGATGCCGCGTCGCAGCTGCTCGGCGGTGTCCTGCATGACGAGTTCGGCGACCGGATTGCCGGGCGCCGGCACGTCATGATCATCGAGCGGCAACAGGCGTCGCCGTCCTGCGCGCCGAACCGTGTCGCGAAGCGCATTGGCGGCGATACTGCAGAGCCAGCCACGCAGTCCTGCCTCGCCTCGCCAGGAGGCCAGGTTCCTGAACGCCCGGAAAAAAGTCTCCTGCACCAGGTCTTCCACGTCGCTCCGGTCCGCGCCGCTTGAATACAGGAACCGGGCGACGGCCGCGCCATGGCGGGCGACGAGTTCAGTCGCTGCATCTTCGCTCCCGGCCTGACACTCCCGGACCAGCTCGTGGTCTGGGCTAGGCACAGTAACGCGGCGCGCGGCTGCGAAGGACAAGTTTCGGCTCGCTCAAGCCGCGGAACTCGTGAGCCGCCATGTCGGCGGGATGCCGCATCCCGTCCACGTGGTCACGAGAGTGCGACCACTCGGCAGCGACCATTCGATTTCTCCGGCGGCAAGCCGATCGCGGTGCGGGCCGGGACACGAGCTGTCGTACTCGAGCGGCACCGTCGTCGTTGCCGTGAAGACCAGACTGCGCGCGTTGCGGCTCCAGATGAGCGTACCGGAAATGTTGATGATACCGTCGGGCAGCGGACTGCCAGGCTCGAGACTGCCGGCCTCCGCTGGGCTGAAGACTGCCTGAAGCGTGTGAACTATCGTCGCCGGTTCCCGGCCCGGTCGAGAGCGTTCGACGGTCACGTTGTTGTGCAGCACGAGCGATTCGGAGCTGCCCGACCGCTGACGGTTGCCGTTTCGCACCGCCACAAACGAACGCTCCGGGCCGGCGAAGTCGAAGGCGAAATCAGTGAGCTCCACGGAACGACTCCAGTCAGGTGCCTCAGGCGTGGGATCGGACACCTCGATCATGCCGGTGACGTCCAGACTCCCGCCTTCGTATCCGGTGAAGTGACAGGCCGGCAACGCGTACGTAAACCTGGCATCGTCAGGCGTTCCGTCATTGTCACTGTCCACCAGCGAGGAGATCGTGGCGCAGCCGGCATGTGGTGGTCCCATGAAATCGAGCGACAGTTCCGGCGCCGAGCGGACGTCGGCTTCGGCCACGGCGGCGCCCTCCAGGCCCAGTGCATCCGTCAGGTCAGCGACTTCGTCGGCCTGGGCCAGGCCCGCATCTTCCGCCTCGGCGGCCGTGATATCGGCGTCACTCGGACCGGTGGAATCGGAGCAGGCCACCAGCGCTCCGGCCAGGGCCAGGGTTCCCATCAGGATCAGGTTTCGAATGCTGCGCATGGGGCGTCTCCGGGCTTTGAGCTACGAGCCGTGAGCTACGAGCCGTATCTTCAGGAGCTCGCAGCTCCTCATTCATGCCCAGTAGACGGCCGCCACGCCGAAATGTTAAGCCGAAGCCTGCATGCAGTATATTGCGCGCCATGACTGAAACAGCTCCTCGCGTGCTGGCCCACCGGGGCGCGTCAGGATACGAGCTGGAGAATACCCTGGCCGCATTTCGGCGTGCCGTGGCGATGAACGCCGACGGCATCGAACTCGATGTGCACGCCACCCGCGACGGAGCGTTGGTCGTCTACCACGACGCCGACGTACCGGGCCTGGGGCCGATCGCAGGCCTGACCATGGCCGAGCTGTCACGGCACCGGCTGGCCAACGGCGAGCCGATTCCTTCGCTCAAGGAAACGCTCGCGTCAGCTGGAGAACTTTCGGTCTGGGTGGAAGTGAAGGCGCTGCCAGCCGCGCACGATGCCCGACTCATCAGCGTGCTGCGCCACGGCCCCGTGCCGGAGCGGTACGGCGTACACAGTTTCGATCACCGGCTGGTACGCAGGATCGGCGATGCCGCGCCCGAATTCCGCACCGGTATCCTCCTCGTGTCACGGCTCATCGATCCCGTGTCAGCAATGCGCGCTGCTGGCGCACGGGTATTGTGGCAGGAACGGCAGATGATTGATGCGGAATTGGTGAGTGCAGTGCATCAACACGGCGGCGAGGTGATCGCCTGGACTGTAAATGAGAAGGCTGGCGCCGAAGAGCTCGCCGCGCTCGGCGTGGATGGACTCTGCGGGAATTATCCGGACCGACTGAAGGTCGTAAGTCGTACGTCATAAGTCGTACGACTTACGACCGATGACTTACGACACTTCTACCGGAGGGGCGTCGCCCGCGGGTTCTGACGTTCCCGTTGCGTCCGCATCCGCTTCCGCAGCGGCGCTCGCCGCAGTTTCGGCGCGATCGGCTGCCGCCTCGGCGTCATTCCGTGCCTTTGCTTCCGCCAGCTGCATTTCCAGCCGGTCGATCTCGTGCTTCAGGTCATCCATCTTGAACAGCGCCGCGTCGAGGCGGCCCTGCTCCACTTCCACCGACTCCCGTTCCCGCTGGTAGTAGAGATATCCCAGGTCGCGCGCGGCGCCGTCGCGCAGGTTCCTCAAGCGCATCAGTTCGAGGCGGGCCCGGCTTTCATCGAATACTTCCTGGGCCCGGCGGCCGAAGGCCTCGAGCTCGCGATTCAGGCGGTCAAGAAGTGTCGCCATGGTTCCTCCCGGGTTCAGGCGGCATACCCAAGATATGACGTAGCAGCACTTCCGGGTGTTTCAAAACAAAACGGCCCCGGAAGATTCCGGGGCCGGGACTGGACTCAGGGAGTGACTCAGGCCGAGGCGGGATAGACCGAGACGCGCTTCCGGTTCTTGTCCTTGTACTCGAACTTGACCACGCCGTCGATCAGCGCGAACAGGGTGTCATCGCTGCCGAGTCCGACATTCTGGCCAGGATGGAAGCGGGTACCGCGCTGGCGCACGAGGATATTGCCGGCCGCCACCCGCTCGCCGCCGAACTTCTTGACGCCGAGGTACTGGGGATTGGAGGTCCGGCCGTTCTTGCTGGAGCCGACGCCTTTCTTGTGAGCCATGCCGTTACCCTGCCGTCACGTCGGTGATGCGGACCTCGGTGTACTTCTGCCGGTGCCCGGTCTTGCGGCGATAGTTCTTGCGCCGCTTGAACTTGAAGATATAGAGCTTGTCACCCTTGACCTGGCCCAGCACCTCGGCCTCGACAGCGGCACCCTTGACCAGCGGCGCGCCGGCCTTGATGGTCTTGCCGTCGGACGAAAGCAGGACTTCGTCGAAGGTGATCTTGTCGCCGGGCTGCTTGTCCATGAGCGGCAGCCGGAGGGTCTTGCCCTTCTCCGCCCGGAACTGCTTGCCCAGTGCCCGAAAGATTGCGTACATGTCCGCCCGCCGTGTCAGAAAATCAGTTAGCCTGTAAACCTAGCCCCGGGAGGGGGTTGAGTCAACTGGAAGGCGTAAGGCGTAAGGCTTACGACCCTTATGCCTTATGCCCTATGCCCTATGCCCTACGCCCTACGCCCTATGCCTTAGGCTACAGCGTACAGCTCCGTCACATCCCGTCCCGCCGGCCGGCTCATGATCCGGAACTCGTCCAGCCGCATCATGGGGTCGTCGCGCAGCTCCAGGTCGATGCCGGTGACCTTCTGGAGCTGGGCCAGGAAGCGGGGCTCCTCCTCCAGGAGATAGAGCGCCACCTCGGGGTGCAGCCGCACGGTGAGCTGGCGCTCCCGGTGCTCGTGGCCCGCCCGGCGGAGCGAGCGTTCCAGCCGGCGGGAGACCACTTCGGGCGTGAAGACGCGGCCGCTCCCAGCGCAGGTGGGACAGTCCCGGGTGAGGGAGTGCCAGAGCGACGGCCGGACCCGCTGGCGGGTCATTTCCACCAGGCCCAGCTCCGAGACGGCGAACGCCTTGGTCCGGGCGCGGTCCCGGCCCAGGTGGGTCCGCAGCTCCTGCAGAACCTTCTCCCGGTTCTGGCGGGACTCCATGTCGATGAAGTCGCAGACGATGATGCCGCCGATGTCGCGCAGGCGGAGCTGGCGGGCGATCTCGCGCGCGGCCTCGAGGTTGGTCCGGAGGATGGTCTTCTCGGGGTCCTTCTTGCCGGTATAGCGACCCGTGTTCACGTCGATGCTGACCAGCGCCTCAGTGGGCTGGACGATGATGGAACCGCCGGTCGGCAGCTCCACCCGCGCCTTGAAGAGGTCGCGGATCTCGTTTTCGATGTCGAACTTGTCGAAGAGCGGGGTGGCTTCTCCGTAGAGATGTACCCGCTGCATGAGGTCCGGGTCCACCTGCTCCAGGTACTGCTCCACTTCGTGGTGCAGTTCCTTGGAATCGACCCAGAGCGCGTCCACCTTGCTGCTGAAGACGTCCCGGATGATGCCGCGGGTGAGGCTGGTTTCCCGTTGAAGCAGTGCTGGAGCCCGGCGCACGAAAGTCTTCTTGCGGTTGATCTTGCGCCACTGGTTCATGAGCGTTTCGATCTCGCGCCGGAAGTGCTCCTCGGTCACTCCTTCTGCCACGGTACGGACGATCACGCCCCCGGCATCCTTGGGAAGGATCCGGGCGACCATCTCGCGCAGCTTGGCCCGCTGCTCCCTGCTCTCGATCTTCCGGCTGACCCCCACCTTCGAGCCATACGGCATGTACACCAGGAAGCGGCCCGCAAGCGAGATCTGGGCGGTGACCCGGCAGCCCTTGGTGCTGATGGGCTCCTTGGTGACTTGGACAGGAAGGGTCTGGCCCTTCTTGAGGATGTCCTGGATGTTGGGAACGGGGTGGCGGGAGTGGCCCGAACCGTTGCCGTTGCGGCCCCGGCGGCCACGACGAGGACTATCGGGCTCCTCCTCGCCCGCACCGTTCTCGAGCGCCGCTTCGGCGGCGTCAGCCTCGGCGTTCTCCTCCTCGGGATCCACCGGCTCCTCGTCCTCGTCTTCGGGCTCGAGGAGGTCGGAGGCGTGCAGAAAGGCGCTCTTCTCGAGGCCGATGTCCACGAACGCGGCCTGGATGCCGGGAAGCACCGCCTCGACCCTGCCGAGGTAGATGTCGCCGACAATCCGCCGGCGGTCCGGACGGTCTATGAGGAGTTCTACGAGGCGGTCGTCTTCGAGGATGGCCACGCGCGTTTCGCGCTGGCTGCCGTTGATCAGGATCTCGCGCTTCAAGGGGTCACCTCGGCGGACCGATGGCACGCGCGCCCTTGGCACGCTGCTCGTCCGCACGATGCGAAGTCTGGAATTGCGGCCCGTCCGGCGGCGGCCCTCCCGCTCGCGGGACCAGGGCGCCGGCCGTCCTGCGGCCAGTTGACCCCTAAAGATAGGAAAGATTGGGAGTTACGGCAATCAGGCGACCACGTCCCCGAGGATCTGCCGGGCAATGACGATCCGCTGGATCTCGCTGGTCCCCTCCCCGATCTCGCAGACCTTGGCGTCCCGCATCATCCGCTCGACCGGGTATTCGGTGGTGTAGCCATAGCCACCGAAAATCTGGACGGCCTTGGTGGTGGCCCGCATGGCCAGCTCGGAACAGAACAGCTTGGCCATCGCCGCCTCCTTCTTGAAGGGCTTGCCATGCTGCTTGAGCCAGGCGGCGTGGTACAGCAGGTGGGTACCTGCCTCAATCTCGAGTGCCATGTCGGCCAGCTGGAAGTGGACGCCCTGGAAGCTGCCGATCGGCTTGCCAAACTGCTTCCTGATGCCCGCGTACTCCAGCGCGGCGTCGTACGCCCCCTCGGCGATGCCAAGCGACAGGGCGGCGATCCCGATGCGTCCGGCGTCGAGGGTCTTGAGAAAGTTGACGAATCCCTTGCCGCGCTCGCCCAGAAGGTTCTCCTTCGGGACCACCGCGTTCTCAAAGATCAGCTCTCGCGTGTCGCTGGCGCGCCAACCCATCTTCTCCTGCTTCTTCCCGGCGCGAACCCCCGGCGTCTTGGGCAGGTCGGGTGCGTGGCCGATTCCGGCCGCCTTGCACGCGGCCAGGTCCACCGCGTCCTTGGTGACAATGAAGCTCGAGATTCCCTTGTTGCCCTGGCCCGGTTCCGTTCTTGCGGTAACCGAGAAGATCTCGCCCACCCCGGCGTGGGTGATGAAAATCTTGGCGCCGTTCAGCAGGAAGTGATCGCCCTTGTCCTCGGCGATGGTGGCGGTGCCGCCGGCGTCGCTGCCGGCGCCC
>CBINCZ010000097.1:0-7482 GCA_966249295.1 uncultured Gemmatimonadales bacterium | reverse complement strand
GCTGGCGCTGGCCACCGCGGTCACGCTCTCGGCGTGCGGTGGCGAGCCTGTGGGGCCCGGCAATCTTCCCGATGACACCTCTGGTAATGCCGCCTGTTCCGCAGTCACGGAGGTCAGCCTCAATGTGGGCCAGTCCACCGTGATCGATCCGTCGGCCAACAGCGGCTGCCTGCGCTTTCCGGCCGCCGGCGCCACCGGCGCCGAATACCTGTACATGGCCGCGGCCACCAATGGCCGGGAAGCGGCCTCGGGCATGTCCACCAGCTACGAGGTGCGGGGCGGGACTGGGGGTCTCACCGCATCCCGTGGCGCACTGCCACAGGAGCGGACGCGCCGGCTGCCGGGCCACAGAAAGCTGCGGCCGAACCGGGACTTTGATGCCCGCCTGCGGAGGCAGGAGCGCGCCCTGGCCCAGCAGCCGGGGGCAGTGGCACTCAGTCGGGCGCGGATCAGCGCCAGCGTGGCACCGGTGCCGCCGGTTCTCGGCAGCGAGCGCACGTTCAAGGTCTGCAAGAAGATCGACTGCGCCGACTTCGTGAATGTCACTGCCACGGCGAAGCACGTAGGTCCCAAGGGCGCCATCTACCTCGACAACACGGTTCCCGCCGGCGGCTATACCCAGGCAGACCTCGACTCCGCCGGATTCCTGTTTGACAATTATCTCTATCCGCTTGACACCGTGTCGTTCGGGCGTGAGTCAGACCTCGACAACAATGGCGTGGTGGTGGTGCTGCTCACCGACCAGGTGAATGCGCTCAGCCCCAATTGCAACACCTCGGGCAGCGTCATCCTCGGCTTTTTCTACGGCAACGACCTGTTGCCGGGAAACACCGGCTCCAACGGCGGCGAGGTGTTCTATGGCCTGGTGCCGGACCCGAACAACGCCACCTGCAGCATCTCGCACGAGTTTGCGCGATCGTACCTCGCACCTACGTTCATTCACGAGTTCCAGCACATGATCAGCTACAACCAGCATGTGCTGCTGCGCGGCGGGTTGAGCGAGGACACCTGGCTGAACGAGGGGCTGTCGCACTTCGCCGAAGAGGTCGGCGGCCGCAGCATCCCGGACCAGTATTGCGTGAACCAGGACTGCCTGACCCAGTTCCAGATCGGCGACGTCCAGAATGCCTATGGCTATCTCTCGGATCCGGAATCGTTCTTCCTGGTCGAACCAAGTTCGTCGAGCGGCCTGCTGGAGGAGCGGGGCGCCAACTGGCTGTTCGTCCGCTGGCTGGTGGACCAGTTCGGCAGCGACCTGACTGGCGCCGCGTTCACCCGGCAGCTGGTGGCCACCAACAAGCTGGGTGCCGACAACGTTGCTGCGGTCACGGGCGTGCCCTTCAGCACGCTGGTACCGCAATGGCAGCTCGCCAACTATCTGGACGACCTGCCCGGTTTCGTGACCCAGGAGCCGCGGTTGCGGTACACTAGCTGGAATTTCCGCGCGACCTTCGCCGACCTGCATGCCCAGGCGCCGGCGGATTTCCCCCAGGCGTTCCCGCTGCGGCCTGACAGCATCACCACCGGCAGCTACGTGCGGAAGGGTACCCTCAGGGCCGGCTCAGGGCTGCACCTGCGCGTCATCCAGCCGCCCAGCTCGGCGGCCGTGACTCTGCAATTGACCGATAGCCTGGGCCGAGCCATCGGGACCAGCACCGCGGCGCCGCGGATCGGTATCGCACGGGTGCGCTGAGCCGGTGCGGCGGCGAGGCTGCATGATTTTCCTGGTCATTGTCGGTGCGCTTGTGGTTGGTGCGGGCACAGCCTACGTCGCCAGTGACGATGTGCGCTATGTGACGCGGGCCGGTCTCGAGGAGACCCGGATCCTCCAGGCGCGCGAATCGATCGCGCGGCTCGTAGCCGACTCCTCCACCCCGCCGGACCTGCGTGCGTCACTCCAGCTCGTGCTCGCGGTCCGCGATTACGCCGATTCGCTCGGCCTCGATGCGGGGAGCACCTACACCACCTATGCCGACGTCGGTCGGGACACGCTCCTGCTGGTCCTGCAGGCGGCCCCACCCGACTGCATCTGCCCCTACACCTGGAAATGGCCCATCGTCGGCCGCATGCCGTACAAGGGCTTCTTCGAGGCCGATGCCGCGCAGCGGGAGGCAGCGCGGCTCGCGGGCCGCGGTTACGACATCTACCTCCGTCCCTCGGGTGCGTTCTCCACCCTCGGCTGGTTCGAGGACCCGCTTCTCTCGACGGCCCTGAGTGCGGATTCCATGGAGCTCGCTGCGACGGTCTTTCATGAGATCGCACACAACTCGCTGTACGTCCCGAGTGCGACGCCTTTCAACGAAAGCTTTGCCCAGCTGGTCGGGTACCGATCGGCTGAGCGGTTCTTCCGGGAGCGGGGCGACACACTGGATGCGCGTCGCGCTGCGGATCGCTGGCATGACGAAATCCTGCTGGGGGCGTTCTATACGGAGCTCACGGCACGGCTGGACAGCTTCTATGCGACTCAGCCCGATTCGGCGGCCCTGAACTCGGGTCGGCTGGCGGAGGGGCGGTGGGCCCGGGAACAGCTGGAGGGCCCGATCAGGGACTCGCTTCGCACCTACACCGTCGCGTCGGTGCCGGAGCGGCCGGTGAATAACGCGCGGCTCATCGGCGCCACGATCTATCGCTCCCATCTCGACTGGTTCGAGGCGTACTTTCAGCAGCACGGCGCTGACATTGCGGTCACCGTGGCGGAGCTGAAGGGGTTGATGGAGGGGGCCAAGGGGGATGAGGCGTTCGCGCGGCTTGAAGCGGCCTTGCAGGGATTAGGGATTAGGGACTAGGGGCTAGGGATTAGGGGCTAGGGGCTAGGGGCTTGGGGCTAGGGACTGGGCTCGCGTACTAGCGCCGTCTCCCCAAATCGCTACTCCCTAACCCCTAACCCCTAACCCATAGCCCCTAACCCCTACCCACAACACAAACGCCCCGGCGAGCGGCCGGGGCGTTTTTGCGGCTGGTGCTACCTGCTCGACGCCGGTATTACTGCGGCGTCGAGGTGTTGGGACTGGGTGGCGGCGGTGGCGCCGTCGTAGTGCTGTCCGTCGGATGGTTTGGATCCGACATGCCAGGCGATGCAGACGTGCCAGGCTGCGCGGTGTTCTCACCCGTGGTCACGGGCGGCGCCGCCGGGGTCGCAGGACTGACCGAGGTCATCCCGGGGGAAGCTTCCTGGACCGACGCTGCGGTGGTATCGCTTTCCGGCTTGGCAGAATCAGGATACTTGTCCTTGTTCTGCTTTTCCATCTGCTTCTGGAAGTCCGGATTGGCCGCGTTCACGCTGTCACACAGGGCGCGAATGGAATCGCTCACGGCCGGGGCCGGGGCAGCCATGTTGGAGTTGTCCCGAGCGCTGTCACGCTGGGCGAGAGAAAGACACTGTTTCTGCAGCGCCTTCTCGTTGGGCTGGGTTACATCCTGCGCCCGTGCCGTGCCGGCACCCATCGCCAGCAGGCCCAGAACCAGTCCAGTGGAAAGAAGTGGAATACGGTGTCTCATAACGTTACGCCTCTCTTGCGGTAGAGCGCTTGAGCTGGCCCGGAGTCACTCGGCGCCAGTCGTGAGCGAACATTTTAGCAGAGATGGCGCATGGGCTCTGTGAGTCTGCTCACCACTTCGTGTTTCGACGCGCCACATCGGCGGTTCGTCCCGGCTGGTGATGCCGTTAGCTTGGATGGTTGGCACCAGACCACTTTCACCACCGAGCAACGCGTCATGACCAGTGCCTTGGGCAGCGACCAGCAGCAGATGGTGCGGGAACTCTCGGACTTCCTCTCCATCCCCAGCATCAGCACCCTTCCATCCCATGCGGCCGACTGTCGCCGCGCCGCCGACTGGCTGCAGGCCGAATTCCACCGGCTCGGCTGTCCGGTTGTGGAGCTGCTCGAGGGACGGGGCCATCCGGTCGTCTGGGCGGAGGGACCAGCGGCGCCCGGGCGGCCGACACTTCTGGTCTATGGCCACTACGACGTCCAGCCTCCCGATCCGCTGGATGAGTGGAAGACGCCTCCGTTCGAGCCCACCGTGCGTGACGGCAAGCTCTTCGCGCGTGGCGCGGCCGACGACAAGGGCCAGGTTTACTGCCTGCTCAAGGCCTGGCAAGAGGCGAGTGCGGGTGGCCGTACGCCGCCCCTCAACGTGCGCTTCCTGATCGAAGGCGAAGAAGAGTGCGGTGGCGACGTGATTGCGGACGTGCTCGAGCGGGACCCGTGGCGAGTCGAGGCCGACGCGGTCCTGGTCTGTGACATGAGCTACTATGCGCCGGGGTGGCCGGCGGTGTACACCGCCCTGCGAGGAATGTGCTACTGCGAGATCCAGGTGCGAACGCTCCAGCGTGACCTGCATTCGGGGACCTACGGTGGTGTCGCACCCAATGCGCTGGAGACGCTCACACGCCTGCTCTCGTCGCTCAAGTCGGCAGACGGGACCATCAACATCCCGGGACTGTACGACCAGGTCATCCCGCCGACCAGCGACGAGCTTTCAGCCTGGCAGCAATTGCCATTTGACACCGACGAATACCTCACCCACGAGATCACTGGCAAGGCCTTGACCGGGCTGGCCAACCGCTCCGTCATGGAGCGCACGTGGGCGCTCCCGACATTCGAAATCCACGGCATCCGTGGTGGCTTCGTCGGCGAAGGGGCCAAGACGGTCATCCCCGCGGTGGCGACAGCCAAGGTGAGCCTCCGTCTCGTGCCCGGGCTCACATTTGCCGCGGTTCGGGACGCTCTTACGAACACGGTCAAGGCACTCGCTCCTGACTGGGCCGAGGTCACCGTGACCCCCATCCACGGGGCCGATCCGGTTCAGGTAGATGTGTCCAATCCCGTGTTCAAGGTGCTGGACCAGGCGTTCGAAGAGGTCGCGGGCCGTCCCGCCATAGCCGTCAGGGCCGGCGGATCGATTCCGGTGGTGTCTCAGCTGGGCATCCGGGGGGCGCCGGTCATCCTCACCGGCATCGGCCTGCCAGACGATGGGTTGCATTCACCCAACGAGAAGCTCGACCTGCAGCAGTTGTGGGATGGAGTGCGGGTGTTTGGGCGGTTTATGACCTTGATGGGCGCCATGTAGGCGCGGCCCGAGGGCCGCGCCTACATCGCGCCCTTGAGTCTCAACTTTCTTCCGGCGGCATCACCGGCCGCGGAACGCCGCCCGAGTAGCGCGCTTCGGTGCGCGCCTGCAGCTCGTCAATCCCGATCAGGGCACGCGCCGACGCGATAATTCCCGCCACCACGTCATCGGCCCAGTACGGATCCGGCCGGTCCTTTTCGGGCAACTCCTCGGCGCACCGCTCGAGATAGCGGATGGCCGTCTCGATCCACTCGTTCTGCGCCGACGCCACCAGCGACCACGAGCCGGTTGAACGGAGTTCCATCTCAGCCAGGGCGGCGAGGTGCGGCTTCACGTCCCTGGTCACGCCGGGCGAACGCAGGCGTTCGGCCACCAGCGTCAGCACTTCCCGGCGTTCACTCTCCTGCGGCTCGGGCAGCGGCGCGAGATAGTGTCGCTGGTCGGCCACCATCTCCGCCAGCCGGATGCAGACCGCCCGGATGGCCGGCTCGAGTGCCTTGGGGGCCTCGGCGGCCCACCGGCGCGCGGCGCGCAGGATGTCCTGAACCCGCTGGTCGGCCTGGGCGCCCGGCCCACGCTTCGCTTCATCAGACATGGTTCGGAGAATGGCGGAATTGCGCCGTCAAATCAACCGCTGAATCAGGCGGCCAGCCGCCGTGCGCGGCGGCCCAGCCAGAGCGCGACCAGCAGGCAGAGGAGGGCAAAGACGAGGAGGCCGGTGCTGCCGAAGAGTCCGCGGACGGGGAAGGCGAGGAGCATGGCGATCACGGTGGCAAAGGCGCTCACCGTGGCCAGCATGCCGCGGCGGAACCAGTTGCCAAGCGGTGCCAGGATCCACCAGGTGCAGGCCGCGCCGACGGCCAGCCCGCCGAGCGTGCCGCCGGCGATGAGCAGCACCAGCGTGCCGTCGTCAGTGGTGGTGCGAGCCTGCAGCTGGAGCACCGCCAGCATGGCGCCGATGACGGCTGCGGTTCCGGCAAACATGCCCATGGCCGCTCCGGTAAGGGCCAGGTGCACCAGCCGGCTCACATCGGCGTCTGCTGCCTCCCGGGCCTGGGCCTCCGCGTCGCGCTGGCCTTCCGACCCGGGATCGTGCTCGGGCTGGGTCACGTCAGATGTGGATGACGCGGCCCATCGAGTCGAGGCACGCTTCCGCCGTGGCTTCGCTGAGCGTCGGATGTGCGTGCACGGCGAGGTCCACTTCCTCGACCGTGAACTCGTTCTCGCGGGCCACGGCGAGCTCGTGAATCATCTCTGACGCGTGCCCACCCACGATGTGCGCACCGAGGATCTCGCCGTACTTCTTGCCCCGGATAACCTTGACGAAACCCTCGGTTTCGTTGGTGGCCCGGGCGCGGCCGTTGGCGCTGAACGGGAAGCGTCCCACGATGTACTCGAGCTTCTTTTCCTTGCACTGGTCTTCAGTCAGGCCGATGCTGGCCACTTCCGGCTTGCAGTAGGTGACGCTGGGAATGTTGTCGTACTTGATGGCCGGCGGATGGTGCCCGGCGACGCGCTCGGCGACCACCACGCCTTCCCGGCTTCCCTTGTGCGCCAGCATTGGCGGCCCCGCGACGTCGCCAATGCAGTAGACGCCCTTGGCCGTGGTTTCGAGCGTCTCGAGGTTCACCTTCACGAAGCCGCGGTCAGTCAGCTCGATGCCCGCCTCCTTGAACCCCATGTTTTCGGTATTCACGGCGCGGCCCGCGGCCATCAGCACCTTTTCGGCTTCGATGGTCTTCTTCTCGCCACCCACCTCGAGCTGCAGCGTGACCTTGTCCTTGGCCACCTTGGCTGAGGTGACCTTGGCGCCGGCGTACACGTCGATGCCGCGCTTCTTGTAGCTCTTGGCCACGGCGTCGGAGCTCTCCGCGTCCTCGACCGGGAGGATGCGGGGCAGCGCCTCGATCAGCGTCACCTTGGTGCCGAAGGCATTGAAGATGTCGGCGAACTCGGTCCCGACCGCGCCGGCGCCCACGATGGCGAGGCTCTTTGGTGCCGCCTCGAGGAAGAGCGCTTCGTCGGACGAGATGACGGTCGTGCCGTTGAGCTCGAGCCCGATCTGCGGGATTCCCTTGACGCGCGAGCCGGTGGCGAGGACCAGCGCCTTCTTTGCCTCGTGGGTTTCGTTGCCCACCTTGACCTTGCGACCGGGCAGGACCGTGCCGGTGCCGCTCAGCACGGTGATCTTGTGCTTCTTCATGAGGAAGCCGACACCCTTCGAGTTCTGCTCCGACACCTTGCGGGAACGCTTCATGGCGACGCCGTAGTCGGTCTTTACCTCACCCGTCGTGATGCCGAGGTCGGCGGCCTCGTGGGCCAGCACCCGGGCGATGTAGGCACTGTAGAGCAGCGCCTTCGTCGGGATGCAGCCGATGTTGACGCAGACGCCGCCCAGCTTGTCCTTCT
>CBINCZ010000096.1:0-7492 GCA_966249295.1 uncultured Gemmatimonadales bacterium | reverse complement strand
TCGAAAGCCGCGCCGACGGTGCGGCCAGGCATTGATGTCCTGCTGAGCGACAGCATGGCGCTGGTGGCCGGGCGCCGCGTCGGGCTGGTCACCAACCAGACTGGCGTCGACAGCCGAGGCGTGAGCGACGTGGAGCGCCTGCGCGCCGCCGGCGTGCAGCTGGTGGCCTTGTACAGTCCGGAGCATGGCTTCCGGGGCTCGGCGGATCCGGGGGCGTCGGTGGCATCCACCACGGACTCTGCCACCGGGCTTCCAATCTATAGTCTCTATGGACGCACGGCGTCGCCTACCGACTCGATGCTGCGCGGTGTGGACGTCATGCTGGTGGATCTGCAGGATGCCGGCGCCCGGTACTATACCTACATCTCCACCGCGACCGAAGTGATGCGGGCTGCGGCCCGGCGCGGCATGCCGGTGATCATCCTTGATCGCCCCAATCCCATCGGCGGTTCCATGGCCGGCAACGTGCTCGATACCGCCTACCGGTCCTTTGTCGGCCGCTTGCCAGTCCCCATGCGGCACGGGCTCACCATGGGCGAGATGGCGCGGTTCGCCAACGATGAAATGCTGATCGGGGCTGACCTGCGGGTGGTGCCGGTGGCCGGCTGGCGTCGGGATGAGTACTTCGACGAAACCGGCCTTCCGTTCGTGAAACCGAGTCCCAACCTCCCCACGCTCCAGAGCCTGATTCACTATCCGGGACTCTGTCTCTTCGAAGGCACCAACCTGAGCGTGGGGCGGGGCACTGATCACCCGTTCGAGCAGGTCGGCGCACCCTGGCTCGACGTCGGGCGTGTGCTTGCCCAGCTGCAAATGGCGGCTCCCCGTGGCGTCAGGTTCGATTCCGTGCACTTCACGCCCGTCGCGCCAGGTGACGGCAAGTATGCCGACACCGCGCTGGCCGGGATCCGCCTCCATGTCATCGACCGTGCGGCGTACGACCCGGTACAGACGGCGGTCCTGCTGCTTGCGACTATTCGTGATGTCTCGCCTGAGTTCAAGATCAGTGCGCCCCACTTCGACCGGCTGGCCGGCACTTCAGCCCTGCGGGTGGGACTCGAATCAGGCCTCGGCGCAGCCCAGCTCACCAGCGGCTGGGTGCAGGAGCGGAGGGAGTTCAGGAAGAGGGTGGGGCAGTATCTGATCTACTAGGCGGGAAGGCGGGAAGACGGGAAGACGGGAAGTTCTGGAGGTTCTTCCCGCCTTCCCGCCTTCCCCACTTCCCGTCTATCTCATCGCCAGAATCGCCAGCACCAGCACCACGGCAGCAAGCAGGCCGCCGGCGGCCAGCAGGAGGCGGTCGGCCTTGTTGAAGCGACTGCCCATTTCACTATCTGCCGCCAGGAGCGAGGACGCCGGCAGCTCGGTTGGCGCGGCAGGCTCTGCCGCATCGCCGAGCCGCAGCGTCCGGACACCGGGGAGGCGCGCCAGGCTGCGGAGTTGCGGCCCCGCCTCGACGTCAGCGCTCGAGCCCACCAGCACAAAGGCCACGCAGGTGGGCCGAGCCCGCACCAACTGGGCGACGACCTCGCGGCTCTGGTGGTCGGCGCGATCGAGATCGGCTGCGACGACTGTCACGGGACCCGAGGTCGCGGCCGCCACCAGCACCTCCGCCAGTGCAGCCGCCGGGTCCCGGCCGAAGCTGGACTGCAGCGGTAGTCTCGGGAACCGCTCACCCAGGCCGGGCGAAAAGCGTCGCAGCGCCGCGAGCGCGGCAGCCGGCGCTTCATGGAGACCGTCAAGCTCGGGAAGCCGGGCGCAGAGGCGACCGAGATAACCCCACGGCCGGGTGACGGGGCCCGCGGCTTCGGCGGCAAGGAGCTGGCCGTCGGCGGCACGTGCGGAGGCGAACTGCTCGCATAGCGTTGCCCGGGCGGCGTCGGCGGGAGCGTCAACCACCAGGACCCCACCCGGAGCGATGTCCTCCCACGCCCCATCGAGTGCCTCGGACAGTTGACGCTCCTCACGGTGGGCCGCGGCGCGCCGGGCGCGATTGACGCTGGGCCCCGTGCGCCACCGGAAACGTCGCCGGACGGCGTCGCGCTCCCGGCGCAGCCAGGACCGCCAGCGCTCACCGCCCACATCGTCAAAGCCAGCCAGGAATTCCTGTTCGATCGCCGCCGTTCGTGTCGCCGCTTCGTCGGGCTGCTGGTGCTCCAGTTCCGTCAAGTCGAGCGGCAATTCGCCCGAGAGGCGCACATGCTGGCCGTCGGTCGTGAGGAGATCACCCAGCAGGGGCCGAAGGCCCGAGATGGCCTGGCGCAGGGAGTGGCGGGCGCGGGCGCGGTCGCCCTCTTCCCAGAGCAGGTCGGCGAGCTGGGAGCGGGTGGCTTCCCGGTTCTCCTGCCGCGCCAGGTACGTCAACAGGGCCAGCTGCTTGCGGCGGGCAGCGGAGGGCGGTGCGTCAGGACCGTCAAGGCGGGGGGCACCCAGTGTCACGAGCTTCATGGCAGATTCGAGCTGAGGGTTCGGGGGTCTGTCTTGGGAATACGGCCAAATCGGCGAGGCGTCAAGGCGGCGTCACGCGGAGGGGCCGTCAAACCGGGCTGCCAGAGCCCGCGTGGCCCGATTGCCCGAACCCCGGAGTTCCGCTATTCTTTCGCCCCGGAGACGGCCGCACCACCCCCTCTCGCGCCGCGAAGGACGGACCGACGACGGTGAAGCTGCTCGGCGCCCTGGAACGCCCGTACTACGCGATTGTTCGTCCGCCGGTGGATGCGCTCATCCGGGCCGGGGTGCGACCCAATACCATCACGACTGTCGGCACCTTTTTCGTCCTGGTGAGTGCGCTGGCCTACGGGCTGGGACACGTGCGCTGGGGCGGTGTGCTGCTCCTGATCAGCGGTGTGGTTGACACGCTGGACGGCCAGGTGGCGCGCGGGAGTGCCAAGGTCACCCGCTTCGGCGCCTTCTACGATTCCACACTGGACCGGGTCGGCGACGGCGCCACCTTTATCGGTATCGCGGTCTTCCTGTTGACGGCGCCGGACGTAGCGTGGCGGCTGCCCGCCGTCATCGTCTGCATGCTCGCCATCCTGTTCTCGCTCCTCGTGTCGTATGCTCGCGCGCGGGCTGAAGGGCTCGGGGTGGACTGCAAGGTGGGGATCGCCCAGCGCGCCGAGCGTATCCTGGGGCTTGGCCTGGTCTCACTGATTTTTGGCGCCGCCTTCCGCGCGCAGGCGCTGGAGCTGGTGGTGCTGTTGCTGGCGCTGGCATCGCTGATCACGGTGTGCCAGCGTTTCATGTACGTGTTCCACGTCACGAATGGGGTGACGCTGGATGACTCCCTCCCGAAAGGACCATAGCAGTGGCAGAGACGACCGCTCGGCAGATTGCACCCGCCCGGGGCAAGCTTGGCGTGCTGACCGTAGGCTTGGGCGCCGTGGCCAGCACCTTCATCGCCGGGGTGGAAAACATTCGCCGAGGGAAGGCCGCCCCGATCGGCTCGCTCACCCAGATGGGGACCATCCGCCTGGGCCGGCGCACCGAGGGACGCGCACCGCTCATCAAGGACTTCGTGCCGCTGGCCAGTCTCGACGACATGGTGTTCGGCGCCTGGGATCCGGTGCCCGATGACGCCTACCAGGCCTGCGTGCATTGCGGCGTGCTTTACCGGCATGACCACGTCGAGCCGATCAAGGACTTCCTCTCCGCCATCAAGCCGATGCCGGCGGTGTTCGACCAGGCGTACGTCAAGCGCCTGCACGGCGAGAACGTGAAGCAGGGCAAGTCCAAGCGGGAGCTGGCGGAGCAGCTGCGGCAGGACATCCGGGACTTCAAGGAAAAGAACGGGTGCGACCGACTGGTGATGGTGTGGTGCGCGTCGACCGAGATTTTCATCGCGCCGGGCGCCGCGCACCAGTCGCTGGCCGCGTTCGAGAAGGCGATGGACGCCAATGATCCCTCCATCGCGCCGTCGATGCTGTACGCCTACGCCGCCATCATGGAAGGGGTGCCGTTTGCCAACGGTGCACCCAACCTCACCTGCGATTTCCCGGCGATGGTGCAGCTCGCCAAGGACAAGGGCGTGGCCATCGGCGGCAAGGACTTCAAGACCGGCCAGACCATGATGAAGACCGTGCTCTCGCCCATGTTCAAGGCGCGGATGCTCGGCGTGGCCGGCTGGTACTCGACCAACATCCTGGGCAACCGGGACGGCGAGGTGCTGGACGATCCCGAGAGCTTCAAGACCAAGGAAGAGTCCAAGCTGGGCGTGCTGGAGTACATCCTGCAGCCCAAGCTCTATCCCGAGCTCTACGGCAAGATGTACCACAAGGTGCGGATCAACTACTATCCGCCGCGGGGCGACAACAAGGAAGGCTGGGATAACATCGATATCTTCGGATGGCTGGGCTATCCGATGCAGATCAAGGTGGACTTCCTCTGCCGCGACTCGATCCTCGCCGCCCCGCTGGTGCTCGACCTGGCCATCTTCTTTGACCTCAGCCAGCGCGCCGGCCTGTCGGGTATCCAGGAATGGCTGTCATTCTATTTCAAGAGCCCGCAGTTCGGGGCCGATCTCTACCCGGAGCATGATCTGTTCATCCAGCTCACCAAGCTCAAGAACACGCTGCGGTGGATGATGGGTGAGGACCAGATCACGCATTTGGGGATTGAATACTATCAGGAGTCGTAAGTCATAAGTCATAGGTCGTAAGACCTGCGACTTGCGACCTATGACCTATGACCTACGACCTACGACCTACGACTGATCACATGCGCTACTTCCATCGTACGTCCGTCTCGCCCGATGACGCCATCCAGGCCGCCGCTCGCTACTTTGGCGAGCGGCTGGCGCCGGTCGAGGAGGGCGCCAGGGTGCGCCGCTTTTCCAGCCCGCTGGGCCAGTTGACCGTCACGGTCGAGGCCGAGGGCGGGCACTATACCCGTGTGGTGGTCTCGACCGACCAGCCGGGCGAGAGCGAACTCGACAAGATCGCCAAGCGGTTCCTGACCCTGCTGCACACCGGTGCGCATCCGTCCCACCGGCCCATAGGCGCCTACTGAACCGTATTCGTGCTCTCCCACCTTATCACGGAGCCGTCATGATGCCCCGCGCGGCACGCCTCGGTCACTCGATGCGCCGTCTGCTCTCCTGCCTCATCCCAGCCGCCCTGGCCGCAGTCACCCTGCCGGCCAGGGCGATTGCACAGGCGGCTGGCGGCGGTGAAGCGGACTTGCGGGTCCCTGATCTCTCGACGGTGAGCTTTTTCGGGATCCCGGGCCACACCCTGCTGCTCTACGGGCTCATCTTCTGCGGACTTGGACTCCTCTTCGGCCTGGTGAGCTACAGCCAGCTCAAGCGGCTGCCAGTGCACGAGGCGATGCGGGAAGTGTCCGAGCTGATCTACGCCACCTGCAAGGCGTACCTCATCCAGCAGGGCCGATTCCTCATGCTGCTGGAACTGTTCATCGGCGTGGTGATCGTGCTCTACTTCGGGCTGCTGCGGCACTACGCGGCCTCGATGGTGCTGGTGATCCTTGCGTTCAGTGTGCTCGGCATTCTTGGCAGCTACGGCGTGGCCTGGTTCGGCATCCGGGTCAACACCTTCGCCAATTCCCGGACGGCCTTCGCCAGCCTGCGGGGCAAGCCCTATCCCTGCTACGCCATCCCGATCAAGGCGGGCATGAGCATCGGCATGCTGCTCATCAGCGTCGAGCTGGTGATGATGCTGTGCATTCTGCTCTTCGTGCCCGGTGAGTATGCCGGGTTCTGCTTCGTCGGCTTTGCCATCGGTGAGTCGCTCGGCGCCACGGCCCTCCGGATCGCGGGCGGCATCTTCACCAAGATTGCCGACATCGGCTCCGACCTCATGAAGATCGTCTTCAACGTGAAGGAAGATGATGCCCGGAATCCCGGCGTGATCGCCGACTGCACCGGCGACAACGCCGGCGACTCGGTCGGTCCCACGGCGGACGGATTCGAGACCTACGGCGTCACCGGCGTGGCGCTGATCACGTTCATCGTGCTGGCAGTCAAGGACCCCACCATTCAGGTCCAGCTGCTGGTCTGGATTTTTGTGATGCGGGTGGTCATGATCGCCGCGAGCGGGCTTTCCTACCTGGCCAACGAAGCCTGGGCCAAGGCGCGCTACCGGAATGCGACCCGCATGAATTTCGAGGCGCCGCTGACCTCGCTGGTCTGGCTCACGTCGCTGGTCTCGATGGCGCTCACGTACCTGGTGTCCTGGCTGCTCATCCGCGACCTGGGTGACGGCACCATCTGGTGGAAGATTTCCACGATCATGTCGTGCGGCACCCTGGCGGGCGCGTTGATTCCGGAGCTGGTGAAGGTCTTCACCTCGGTCGAGTCACGCCACACCCGCGAGATCGTGACCTCGTCGCAGGAGGGCGGCTCGTCGCTCAACATTCTCTCGGGCCTGGTGGCGGGCAATTTCGGCGCCTACTGGCTGGGGATCACCATCCTGGGCCTGATGGGTATCGGCGCCTGGATTGCCGGCATGGGAATGGACGCCCTGATGGTGGCACCCGCCGTGTTCGCCTTCGGTCTTGTGGCCTTCGGCTTCCTCGGCATGGGGCCGGTGACCATCGCGGTCGATTCCTACGGTCCGGTCACCGACAACGCGCAGTCCATCTATGAACTGTCGCTCATCGAGCAGGCCCCGGGCATCCAGGACGAGCTGCAGCGGACGCATGGCTTCACCGCCGACTTCGAGTCGGCCAAGCAGCTGCTCGAGGAGAACGACGGGGCGGGGAACACCTTCAAGGCCACGGCCAAGCCGGTGCTGATCGGCACCGCGGTGGTGGGGGCCACGACCATGATCTTCTCGATCGTGGTGGCACTCACCAACGGGCTCGCCGAGAACGTGGACAAGCTCTCCCTGCTGCACGCGCCCTTCCTGCTCGGCATCATCGCGGGCGGCGCCATGATCTACTGGTTCACCGGCGCCTCGATCCAGGCCGTGACGACCGGCGCCTACCGGGCGGTGGAGTTCATCAAGCGCAACATGAAGCTCGATGGCGCGAACAAGGCCTCGGTGGAGGACAGCAAGAAGGTGGTCGAGATCTGCACCCAGTACGCCCAGCGCGGTATGTGGAACATCTTCCTCACGGTGTTCTTCGCGGCACTCGCCTTCGCCTTCGTCGAGCCCTACTTCTTCATCGGCTACCTGGTGTCGATCGCGCTGTTCGGCCTGTTCCAGGCCATCTTCATGGCCAACGCCGGCGGTGCGTGGGACAACGCCAAGAAGATCGTTGAAGTGGAACTGAAGCAGAAAGGCACTGACCTGCACGCGGCCACCGTGGTCGGCGACACGGTCGGCGATCCCTTCAAGGACACCTCGTCGGTGGCCATGAACCCGGTCATCAAGTTCACCACGCTGTTCGGGCTCCTGGCGGTCGAACTCGCCGTCTCGCTGCAGGCGGACCAGGGCTCTGGTGTAGTGCACGCCATCGCGGCGGTGTTCTTCCTGGTGGCGGTGTTCTTCGTGTGGCGGTCGTTCTATGGCATGAGGATTGAGAAGGAGGCATA
>CBINCZ010000095.1:0-7503 GCA_966249295.1 uncultured Gemmatimonadales bacterium | reverse complement strand
ATGACGGGCATGATCACCGCGAGCGTCGTGAGTCGCTGAATCAGCGACTGATAGCCGAAAACCACGCTCGCGGCGAGGAAGGCGGTGGCGAGGTTGATGATGAGCCACGGCAGCCGGCTCCGCACCGCCATGGGCCACGACGCCTGCAGTTCCTCGTCCGGCGAGGTGCCGCCGAACTGCAGGATGTCCTCGGTGCTTTCCTTCTCGACCACGTCGAAGACGTCATCGAACGTCACCCGGCCCAGCAGGCGCCCGTCAGCGGCAACCACCGGGATGCTGGCCTGGTCGTGGCGGGAGAAGAGGCGCGCGACTTCCTCCTGGTCCATCTCGGGCGGCACGGTCACGTCCGGTTCGTGCATGAAGGCGCGCACCGGGCGTTCGAGCCGGCTGCTCACCAGCTCCTGCAGCGAAAGCACGCCCTTGAGCACGCCATCCCGGTCCACCACGAACACCTGGTAGAAGTCTTCCACCTCTTCAGCCTGGCGCCGGATCCGCTCGAGGGCCTCGGCCGTGGTGTCGGTGTCGAGCACCGAGACCACGTGCGTGGTCATGCGGCCACCGGCCGTCTCTTCCGTGTACTGCAGCAGGACGCCGACGTCCGCACGACCGGCCGCGTCCCTCAGGATGCGCTGGGCGTCCTCCGGTTCCAGGCCACGCAACAACTCCGCCGCATCGTCGTCATCCAGTTCCCGGATGATGGCACCTGCCAGCGACGGGGACAGCGCCGCAAGGGTGGCTTCGGCGTGCGCGTCCTCGGCCATGGCCACGAGCGCCTGGCTTGCCACGCTCGCGGGCAGCGCCGCCACCAGTGCCAATCGCTCCTGGCTGTCGAGCTCGCTCAGCACATCGGCCAGGTCGGCCGGTTCACAGGAGGTGGCGAGCGCCACCGCGTCGGCCAGCGCGCCATCACGCAGCAAGTCGCGAACTTCGTCCGAGCGCTGCGCCTGGTCGGTCATGGCTCCCCTCCCAGCCGCTGGGCCGGCGGTCCTTCCAGGCGCACCAGCATGCGTTCAATGCGAGCAGGTGACGCCTGCAGCACGTCCACCACCAGCCCGCTCAGCATGAAGCGCTCCCCTGGATGCGGAATGCGGCCTGCCAGCTCAGTGATGCGGCCACCGAATGTGGCGGCCCGACCCGCGGGCAATTCCACGCCGAAGCGCTCTTCAACCGCCTCGACCGGCTCGGAGCCGTCCGACTCGAGCAATCCGGTGGGTGGCACGACCGGCACCGCGCTGCCTTCGTCATGCTCATCGAAGATCTCGCCCACCAGCTCTTCCAGCAGGTCCTCGAGGGTGACGAGGCCCTGGGTGCCGCCGAACTCGTCGATGATGATGGCCAGATGGCGACGCTCGCGCTGCATGTCGAGCAGCAGGTCACCGCAGTTGCGCGACGCCGGCGCGACCGTGACCGGCCGGATCGGAAGCGGGCCTGGCGAGCGGAGCTTGAAGAGGTCAAAGGCATGCAGCATGCCGACGATGTCATCGAGCGTGCGTCGATAGACCGGAATGCGGCTGTACCCGCTCTCCAGAAACACGCGCCGCACTTCCGACCAGTCGGCATCCTCCGGCACCGCCACGATTTCGGTCCGTGGCGTCATCACCTCGCGCACCTGTCGCTCGGCGAATGTCATGACGCCACCGATCAGCAGCAGCTCATTGTCGTCCACCCCGGCGGCCGCCGTCTCGCGCCAGATTGCTCCCAGCTCGCCGTGGCGGGAGCGCTGCCGGGACGGCAGCACGAGCCCGATGAGCCGCGACCACGGACGGAACACCGGCATCACCGCCGCCAGCACCGCCTCCGACCTCGGCTCGGTGAGCCAGCGGGGTACCAGATAGCCGGCAGCGAGCGCCACCGGCAACGCAATGAGTGCCACTCCGAGAAGCGAAAGCAGGAAGGTCGAGCCGATGATCCCCGGCAGCGCCATCGCGAGCAGGATCACGCCGAGCGACGTTGTGGAGGCCGCCACGGTGAGGCGATCATCGGCTTCCATGAGCCAGTCGAGTGACGGCCCACGGCCGCGGAGACGGCTGGAAAGGGTCTGCGCGAGCTGGCGCTTGCTCACCGCCATCTGTGCCGCACCGGCGGTGGCGCCGAAGACGGTGAGCACCAGGCCGAGCACGACGGCCACCCAGATCACGGCAGCTGCTCCGCGGGGGGCTCGCCTTGGACCCGCCGCACGCTCACGCGCTTGACGCGCCGGCGAAAGACCTGCTCGACGAACAGTTCGTAGCCGTTGACGCGGATGGCCTCGCCGGTCCGGGGCACGCGACCGAATTCGGCGAGGACCAGCCCTCCCACCGTGGCCACGTCCTCGCGATCGAAGTCATGCTGGAGTTCCGCTTCCAGCTCGGCCAGCGCCACCCCGCCCTGCACCCGGACCTGGTCTTCCGAGACACGCTGGATCGGGGGTACCTCGTCCGTGTCGTACTCGTCCTGGATCTCGCCGACGATCTGCTCCAGGATGTCTTCAAGCGTGACGATGCCTGCGGTGCCGCCGAACTCGTCCACCACCACGGCGAGGTGCGCGGGTCCCCGCTGGAAATCGCGGAGCTGCCGGTCGAGCGTCTTGCCCTCGGGCACGAACGGCACCGGCCGGATGAGCGACTGCCACGGCTCGTCACCATCCTCCTCCGACATGTGAGCCAGCATGTCCTTGGCGTAGATCACGCCGGATACGGCGTCAGGATTGCCGTCCGACACCAGGAGCCGCGCGTGCTCGGAGCTCTTGAGCACGTGAATGACCTCGATCCGCGAATCGCTCACGTCCACGCCGACGATGTCGATGCGCGGAGTCATGACTTCGGCGACCGTCATGTCGGCCAGCGAGAAGACGCCGAGCAGCATGTCGCGCTGCACGGCGCCCACGTCGGGGCGGGCCGGCTTGCCTTCGGGAATCATGCGGGCATCGAGGCGTGCCACCAGCTTGAGCAGTGGCGCCAGCGGGATCAGGCTCCGCACGGCCACCCGGCGTACCGGCCCGGTCAGCTCCGGCGCAATCGCCGCGAGCAGGCGTGGCAGGAGGTCACCCAACGCCCAGACGAGCGTGACACCGATGAGCAAGCGAGGAAATGCGCCGCCGGGCCCCCGAATCCACCACAGCACCGAACCGCCCGCGACAACGCCGGCCAGGGCCATGAGCATGAGGTGCGCGATGTGGAGACTGCGCTGCACCGGCAGCGGCCCGGCAGTGGCGGCGAGCTGGCGGGCCAGGACCCGGGGCAGTTCTTCTTCCGACTCGTTGGCGAACGCGATGAGGCTGGCCCAGAGTGTCAGGATGAGCATCACCAGCGGGGCGATGAACTGCTGCAGCGCACCGATCACGCGAGCCGCCTCAGGTACTCTTCCTGGCGCCGCCACATGGGCGATCGCTCGCGACCGGCTCCTTCGGGATGGTCGTGGCCCAGCACATGGAGCACGCCGTGCACCACCAGCCGCGCCAGTTCCTGCCGGGGCGGGACGCCGATCCGCCTGGCCTGCTCCCGTGCGACGGCAGGACAGACGTAGATGTCGCCAACGACCTCGCGCCCCGGCTGCGGCAGGGTGAAGGCGAGGACGTCGGTCGGCCGATCCTTTCCCTTGTGCTCGTGATTGAGCGCGCGCATCGTAGCGGCGCCCACGAAGCTCACCGAGAGCTGGGCCTTACGCCCTTCTCCCCGGAGCACACCCGCCACCAGGCGCCGCACCTGGGCTTCTGGCAGCCCCCGAGCCCTCCCACCCACCAGCACTTCAGCCACGCGACAGGACCTCGGTGCTGGAGCGGAAAACCCGGGCCTCACTGGGCGGCCCCGGGTACTCAACTCGGGAGTGGAACTGGGACGTCAGGACGCGGGCAAACTCCTCGCGAACCGCGTCGAGATCGCGGAGGGTGAGCGGTGCGTCATCCAGCTGGCCGGACGCGATGCGCTGGCCCACCATCTCGTTGATGGCAGCGCGCACCGATTCGGGACCGGGCTTCTGCAGCGTGCGCACCACGGCTTCTACCGAGTCGGCCAGCATCACCACGGCGGTTTCTCGCGAGCGCGGCCGGGGGCCCGGATAGCGGTAGGCCGCGGTATCCACGTCGGCGGGATCGCGTCCTTCACTGGCGCGATGGAGGAAGTAACGGATTTCGCTGGTGCCGTGATGCTCCGGGATGAATGCAGCCACCGAGTCAGGCAGGCGGGCAGCGTCGGCCAGCTGCATGCCTTCGGTGACGTGCGAACGGATGATGGCCGCGCTCTCTTCCGGCACCAGCCGATCATGCGGATTGGTGCCCGGCGACTGGTTCTCCACGAAGAATTGTGGCCGGCTCAGCTTGCCGATGTCGTGATAGTAGCAGCCGACACGGGCCAGAAGGCCGTTGGCGCCGATGACGGTGCAGGCGGATTCACAGAGGTTGGCCATCGTGACGCTGTGCGCCCAGGTGCCCGGGGCCTCCACCGCGAGCCGGCGCAGCAGCGGTCGCGAGGGATCGGCCAGCTCCAGCAGCGTGAGGTCGGTTGTCCGGTGTGTCGCCGACTCGGCGAACGGCAGCAGCAGCATGGCCAGCGAGACACTCACCACGGCGCTGACGTAGCCCGCAAAGAGGCTCTCCACCAGCTGCGACTCGGTCCAGCCCAGCTGCACCGCGGCGGCGATCGAGCCCAGGGCGTAGGCGCAGGCTAGCAGTCCCACTGTCACGTACACCCGCGACCGTCGCCGGATGGCGCGGACGCTCATCGCGGCTGCGGTCCCTGCCACGACGCCAAAGAGCATGGCCGGGGTCGGCTTGAGCAGCCACTGCTGGCCAAGGAGGGTGGCCATGCTGAGGGCGGCAACGACGGCGATACGTCCGTTGTACAGCATGGCGATGACGAGAATCGCGAGTGGAAGCGGGAGGAATTCGGTGCGCTCGGGGAACGCCGCGATCACCCCGCGCGACAGCAGCACCGTCGCGATGAGCAGCAGCGCGAGGAATGCCATCTCCCGCCAGTCGGCGTAGGTCTCCCGCCGATACAGCATGAGCAGGAGCCAGAACGGGGACAGCAGCAGCATGTTGGCCAGCAGGCCGCCGGCGAATCCGCGGCTGAGCACGTCGGTGGGACCAACCTGACGGAGCCGCTCACGCAGGCTCACCAGCTTGTCGTGAATCTCCGGCGTGACGCGGTCGCCCGAATTCACGATTGGCTCGCCCGCGATCACCCGGTACCGCAGGGAATCCACCCCGAGCCGCCGCTGGCCCCGGCGGCTCGCCGTGAGGTCCTGGTCGTACACCACCGTCGGCCGGTAGAAGCTCGCCGCGATGCGGCGGAAGACCCGCTGGCCCAGCGCGTCCGCATCCGGCACGGCGGCGCGGTCGGAGCGTTCCACGAAGTCGGAGAACGTGATCAGCGAGGAGCGTGGCACCAGCCGCTCCTGGTCGCCCCGCATGAGACTTACCGACTCACTGGATTCGCCGCGCACCTGGCCGGCGTCGGCCACGCCTTCCGACAGCACAGAAGTGACAAACCGCACCAGGCTGTCCGCCATGCGCTGTCGCGCGGGGGAGCGCGCGAGCCATGCCGCTTCATCGGCCGAGAGACTGACCAGGCGCGAGTCACCGGCGCGGGCCACGATGGCCGGCCCGGACGGTGCGGCCGCCTCGACCAGGCTGAGGAATTCCCGGAGTGCTGCCACCGCCGAATCCCGCGCCGTCGCATCAAAGCGATAGACGGGAGGCACGGACTGCGCCCGCTCCGCCTGCTCCCGCGCAATCTCCTCGTCCGACTTCCGCACCACGTACGACACCGGTGCGACCACCGTGTGATCGGCCCGCGCGCCCACCTGCCAGGCCGGAATCGTGACCACGTCGGGCGACGGGAAGGTGAGCTGGGTGACCAGCGCCACCAGCAGGAGAAGGCCCCAACGGGGGAGGTGGTCGCGCGCCGGCATGGCCATCAGCCGCCCTGATCCTCCGCGTAGGCGCGAATGATCTCGCGCACCAGGCGGTGACGGACCACGTCGGACTCCTGCAGGTAGCAGAACCCGATCCCATCGATCCCCTGCAGGACCCGCTCGATCTGCACCAGTCCCGAATCTTCCCGCCTCGGCAGGTCGATCTGGGTCTTGTCACCCGTCACGACGGTCTTGCTGTTCACGCCAAGCCGGGTCAGGAACATCTTCATCTGCGCCACCGTCGCGTTCTGCGCCTCATCGAGGATGATGAACGCGTCCGCGAGGGTGCGGCCCCGCATGTAGGCGAGGGGCGCGATCTCGATCGTGCGTGTTTCCAGCGCCCGTTGCACCCGGTCGTGCGGCATCATGTCTTCCAGGGCGTCGTAGAGCGGACGAAGGTACGGATCCACTTTGGCCTGAAGGTCGCCAGGCAGGAAGCCGAGCGATTCACCCGCCTCCACCGCGGGCCGGGCCAGAATGAGGCGGCGCACCCGCTTCCGTGCGAGCGCCTCGATCGCCTTCGCGACGGCAAGGTAGGTCTTGCCGGTGCCCGCCGGGCCGATCCCGACGACGATGTCGTTGGTGGCGATGGCGTGGACGTAATCGCGCTGGCCCTGCGTCCGTGCCACGATGGCGCGGCGGAGTCCTGGCAGCACGATCCGGCCCTCGGGCACATTGGCCGGGACCTCGACCGGGCCTTCACTTACCAGACGGCTCACGTCGTCGGCGGTGACCGGCTCGCCCATGCGGGCCAGGTCGATGATTCCCTGCACTACGGGCGTAGCGCGCTCCACCTGCTCCGCGGTCCCGCTCAGCGCCAGGGCATCGCCCCGGTAGCTCACGCGCACGTCGAGCTGCTTCTGGAGTTCGGCCAGGGTCGCGTCGTTGACGCCGGTCAGCAGGAGCGGGTCGGCTCCTTCGGTCGAGAGCCGGTGGGTGGTTTCGTCGGTCAAGTGTTCCCTCGAGCGCTCAGCGCTCAGCGCTTAGCGCTTAGCGAAAAAAGCAGCCGTCAGCCTTCAGCCTTCAGCCTCAAGTGCAACGCTTCCACATCTCGCGGATCCACCGCCGCGGGGGCTCCCTCGAACAGCGCGCGGGCCGTGGTCGTCTTGGGAAACGCGATCACGTCCCGGAGCGATGGTGCCCCGGCCAGCAGCATGGCCAGCCGATCGAGACCCAGCGCGAATCCGCCGTGGGGTGGCGCGCCTGCGGCGAGACCGTCGAGCAGGAAGCCGAACCGTCGGCGGACTTCGTCCCCCGGGATGCCCAGCAACCGAAAGATGGTCTGCTGCACCGCAGGGTCGGTGATCCTGATGGAGCCGCTGCCGAGCTCGTTCCCGTTGTACACCGCGTCATAGTGCAGCGCGCGGATACTGGCGGGATCCGACTCAAGCCGTTCGATGTCGTCCGGATGCGGCGCGGTAAAGGGATGGTGCGCGGGCACGTGCTCGCCAGCGAAGAGCTGTGGCTCGTCGTCGACGAGGTTGTACGTGCCGAACTCGATCCGGTTCTGCAGTTTCGGATCCACATGGTAGAGATCGTCCCGCAGTGCGAGGAAGGGGACGGCCGGATCGCTTTCGCCGCCCCGCAGCGACCAGGGACGGTACGCACCCC
>CBINCZ010000094.1:0-7535 GCA_966249295.1 uncultured Gemmatimonadales bacterium | reverse complement strand
TAGAAGGCGGGAAGATGGGAAGGCGGGAAGATGGGAAGTTGCTTCCCCTCTTCCCGCCTTCCCCTATTCCCGCCTTCCCGCCATCCCGCCTTCCCGTCTTGTCAGAACGTCGGTCCGAGGCTCACCGTCCAGAGACTGCCGACGCCAGGGCGGTGGAGCGGGTGCGACCAGTCGAGCCTCAGGACCAGCAGCCCGAAGACGTTCATGCGGGCCGAGAGTCCCCAGGTCTGGAGCGGCACCCGGACCGTGGGATCGCCGGCGTCACCGGGCTGTTCCTTCCACTTCACGACGCTGTTGCCGTCCCACGCCAGGCCCACATCGTAGAACACGGCGCCCTCGATCGGCGGGACGCCGAGCGGCAGTTTCGGGAAGATCTGCTGGGTGAGAATGGGAAAGCGCAGTTCCGCACTGCCCACCGCCACCTGGCTGCCAATGAGCCGGTCCAGCGCGGCACAGCCGGTGTAGGTGTTGCTGTCGTTTGCGTTGACGCACTCATTCCGGATGTACGAGCCCGACGTCTGGCCCCGGAGCAGGTCGGTGGATCCGACAAAGAGCCGGAAGAGATCAGCATCCCGGCCCATCCGCCCGAAGTAGAGGGCGCGCGTGGCCAGGACGATCGGGCCGGCGATCTTGTCATACCGCCGGTAATCGCCCAGCAGCTCGGTGTAGTGCCATGTCCCGATGTTCTGCGCCGCCTCGAAGCGCCACCGGCGGCCATAGAACGGACCGGTGTATCCGAAGAGGGTGTTGTCGTGCACCAGCGCGATGGCGGGCTGCAGGAAGTTGGCGCCCGGGTTGCCGACGGTGAACAGTTGCGGGTCGCGGGTCCGGAAGCCGGTGCCGGGATCGTACGGCTCCAGGATCTGGAGGTCGTCGTCCTTGATATTATTTGCCCGGAGCGACAGCTCCACCCGCTTGAACCGGTTGAACGGATAGGACGCCGTCACGAACGCCTGCCGCACGACGATCCGCCGGATATGGGTGATGAACGTGTTCTCGAAGGTGGTGGGCTGGCCCTGGACGATTTCGCTCTGCTCCAGGAAGAAATATGGATCCTGTGACAGCCCCACGGCCCAGTTGAGTCGGTGGGTGAGGTTGATGTACGCGGCCAGCAGCTGCGATTCCACGAAGCTGCCGTTGACGTAGCCCGCGAAGATCATCTGGTGATTGCCGAGCATGTCGCTCAGCTGCACCGCGCTCCCGCCGAAGAAGCCGCGACCAAAGGGATCCCGGGTATCCCCGATGGACGGGCGTGCCACATAGTCGGGCGTGAAGTGCACCCGATAGGGCCGCACCGAGAATTCGCCGGTGTCCGGCAGGTTGAGGCTCGCCGAATCGAGCAGCGCCACGATCGACACCGGGCCAGCACTGGGCGCGGAATCGGCTGCGCCCAGCTTGCCGGCCGCCCGCAAGCCTTCCTGCGAGCGATAGAGTGAACCGCCCACGCCGACCCCGGCCTGGGGTGGCTCGGCGCGCTGGCCTGTGCTGTCGGCAACGGTGTCAACCGGCGTCGGCGCCATGGCAGTCGCGCCTATGCTCGCGATCGCCGTGGCGCTGTCCGCCTGCGCCGGTGTCCATGGCGCACGCTTGAGGCTCCGCGGGTTGTCGATGGCGTAGACGTCGTACTTCTCCTTCTCGTAGTACACGAACGCCATCCGGTCGGCGCCCCTCGCCCACGTGAGCACCGGGCTCAGCGGCGTGATGCCCTGCGCGCCGGTGTAGAGATCGGTGAGCTGGTAGACCTGGTCATCACCGAAGTCGTACAGGAAGACGTTGCTCACGCCGGTCCGGTCCGAAATGAATCCGATCGAGCGCCCGTCCGGTGCCCACTGGGGGCTGCTGTTCTTGCCGTGGTCCATGTGGTCGAGCAGCCGGATCTGGCCGGTGGCCAGGTCGTAGAGCGCGATCCGGAAGTTGCCGAAGGTGAGCTGGTCGAAGTCCGTCTCCGGGCCGCGATCGGTCGTGAAGGCAATCTGCTTGCCGTCCGGCGACCAGACCGGGTCGAAGTCGGCATTCTTGTCGTGGGTCAGCCGGCGCAGGTTCCGGCCGTCCCGGTCCACGATGAAGAGATCGGCAATGCCGCCATCGTAGCCGGTGAAGACCAGCTTCTGGCCGTCGGGGCTGAAGCTCGGCGTGGTGACGCCGTTGAGGTCCACCTTGATCCGGTCGGCCACCTTGTTGCGGTCCACGTCGATGACCAGGATCTCGTCCTTGGGACCGCGCTTGGCCGCCACGACGAGGTACTTCCCGTCCGGCGAGAAACTGGCCGACGAATTGATGAACCGGAACGTCTCGTAATTGCTGTCGAAGGTGGACTTGAAGAGGCGCTTCAGCCGCTTGCCCGTCCTGCCATCGGCGAGATACAGGTCCACGAAGTAGAAGTTCGCCTCGCTGAAATAGGCGACGCGCGAGCCGTCCGGCGAGAAGGCCGGGGCCAGGTGCAAGGTGCCGTCGGATTTCGCTTCGGTGAGCAGCGGCTGGGCCACCGCGGCCGCGGTGGTGCGGGTGCCGATTTCGGGCAGGTAGGTGCGCAGCACCGCGTCGCGCCACTGCTGGGACAGCTGGTCGAGCGAGAGGCCGATGGTCCGCCGGAAGGCGCCGTCGAGCCCTGACACGCGTGAATTGCTCAGGATGGCGCCGATGGCCTCGTCTCCCCACCGCTGGCCGATGTAGGCGATCAGCGCCTCACCAAACCGGTAGGGGAAGATCCGCGGGTCGGTTTCCATCTGGCGGATCGAAGGCAGCTTGTTCTCCAGCGAGGCGTCCCGCAGCCACATGGCGGTATTGGGGTCCACGGGACCGATCGCGAGGTACTCCGCCATGCCCTCCATGAACCAGAGCGGCGGGTTTACCGATACCAGCGTGCCCAGTCCCGCCCCGGCCTTGCCGCCGGAGTAGATGTCGTACTGGAACTGGTGCACCATCTCGTGCGTGAGCACGTGCTCGTTCTCGGCGTACGAGCCGGTGAGCGGGAAGATGTTGCGGTGCTTCAGGAAGTCGGTGAAGCCGCCGGTGCCCTCACCGACCTCGCCGGGCGTGGCGTTGGTCTGGATGAAGTCCGAATGCGAGGCATAGACGATGATCGGCTTGCGCTCCTTGAACTGGTGGTTCAGGACGCGGGACAGCCGGCCGTACGAGCGTTCGGCCATGCGGGCGATGTCGAACGCGGCCTCGCGCTCGCGCTCATAGAAGAACACGTCGAAGTGCTCGGTCTTGATCACCTTGAACCCGAACGCTTCGTACTGGATCTTGTTCTGCCCGAAGTACTGCGCGTGCAGGCGCGCAGGCAGGAAGATCAGCAGGAAAGGCAGCAGCGCCAGCAGGCGGCGACGAAACATGGCAACCTCGTCAGGGAGTGCCGAGCGGCAGCTCCAATGCATCACTCCAGAGCCGCTCAAGCTGATAGAACGACCGCGTCTCCGGGTGGAACAGGTGAACAACAAAATCGACGTAATCCAGGAGCACCCATCGGCCCGTGGCCAATCCCTCCGCGTGGTGCGTGCGCAGTCCCGCCTTGTCCATCTTTGCCATCACTGACTCGGCGATGCCTCGCACGTGTGCTTCCGAGGTGCCGGAGGCAAGGACGAAGTAATCGGTGGCGTCATTCACACCGCGCAGGTCCAGCACCACGACCGACTGGCCCTTCAGGTCGTCGATGGCGTCCACCGCGCGCCGCACGTCGGGCGGGAGCCCGTTCCGGGCCATCAGGCCGCCACCTCGTCGTCCTCTACCTGGTAGAACACCGCCCAGGCGCCCGGCCCTACGTGGGTTCCCAGGACACCGGTGGCCAGGGTCACGAAGCAATCCGCCGGCCGGAAGGCGGCAACAATGGCGGTGCGCAGTCGCTCGGCGGCTTCCGGTGCATCTGCATGGCCAATCCCGAACCGCACGCGCCGGGGTCTCGGGGTCAGGCGCCGCTCGAGATGCGACAGCACCCGCGGCACCAGGTTATCGCGTCCTCGCACCCGATCGAGCGGCACCACCTTTCCTTCCTCGTTCAACGTCAGGATCGGCTTCACGTCGAGCATGCCGCCGAGCCATGCCTTGCCGCGGCTTACCCGCCCACCGCGGATCAGGTTGTCGTAGCGATCGACGGTGAGCAGCATGCCGGAGCGATCCCGGATCCGCACCAGTTCCCGCTCGATGGCCTGGCCGGTCCAGCCCGCCTCCGCGAGCTCTGCCGCGCGCAGTGCCAGCAGCCCCAGGCCCAGCGAGGCACTCCGGCTGTCCACCAGGTGAATCCCTTCCGTCCCACCCGCCTTCCGGGCGGCGACCGCCGACTGGAAGGTGCCCGAGAGCCCCGAAGACAACAACACCGCCACGATCTCGTGCGCCTCCTGCTTGGCGTCGCGGAAGACCCGGATAAATTCGCCGGGCGTCGGCTGCGACGTCGTCGGCAGCTCCTTGCTGGTGCGCAGCCGGCGATAGAACTCCTCCGGCCGCAACTCCACCCGGTCCCGGAAGGTTTCCGGGCCGAACATCACCTGCAAGGGCACGAGCGTGATACGGTGCCGGTCGAGCACGGCGTCGGGCAGGTCGGCCGAGCTGTCGGCAATCACTGCCACCTGGCGCCGCTCATCGTGGGCCAGGTGCGCATGCTGCGCGCGCATGTCCTCGGCCTTGGTCGTGTCGACCCGTCCCCAGCGTGCTGCATAGCTAAAGACGGCATCGGGCGTGTCGGTATGCACATGGATCTTCAGGATATCGTCGGCGATCGCGACGACAACGGAGCCGCCGAAGTCATGCATGGCGGCCCGCACTTCATTGGCGGGCGGCAGTGACTCGCCCCGTACCAGTACTTCCGTGCAATACCGGAAGTCCCGCTCGGCTGCAACTTCCGCCAGCGCGGCCGGCACCAGCTCGGATTCGGCGGGAAGGGGCAGGGCGTCCGCCGGAAGGATCGGGTCACCTTCGATGAATCGCACCACCCCCTCGAGCATGCGGACAAAGCCCTTGCCTCCCGCGTCCACCACGCCGGCGTCCTTCAGCACTCGCATCAGCTCGGGCGTGCGGGCCAGCGCCTGCTCCCCCTCGGCCAGCATCAGGCGCATGAACTCGCCGATGTCATCGGTCTGGAGGGCGGCGCGCTCCGCTGCGGCCGCGGCGTCGCGCGCGACCGTCAGGATGGTGCCCTCACGAGGATCATCGAGGGCTCCGTACAGCCGGTCAGAACCGTTGCGTATGGCATGCGCAATCCCAGCGACATGGGCCTGGGGCGCGTCGCCCAGTCCCTCGGCGAAACCGAGCAGGAAGTGGGCGAGCATCATGCCGGAGTTGCCGCGCGCGCCAAGGACCGCGGCATGGGAGGCAGTGCGGGCGGTCTCGGAAAGCGACGCGTCGCCGAGTGCCCGGAGGGCATCGGCGACGGCGCGAAGGGTCAAGCTGAAGTTGGTGCCGGTGTCTCCATCTGGCACCGGAAAGACATTGATGCGATTGATCTCTTCCCGGCCAGCCGCCACCCAGTCCGAGGCCGCATGCAGCGATCGGGCGAGGCGCGGACCATCCACATAGGAGATCCCCACGCGCGGCGCTATTCCGCCGGCGTGACGGTCACGCGGACGTTCGCTTCGACTTCGGGGTGAAGCCGGATCGGGACGACGTGCTCACCCAGCGACTTGATGGGGTGGTCGAGGTCGATGCGGCGCCGGTCCACCTCGAAGCCCTGCGCCTTGAGCGCCGTCGCGATGTCCGACGCGGTAATGGAGCCGAAGAGCTTGCCTTCCTCGCCGGCATTCCCGGCAAGCGCGAGCGTCACGGCATTCAGCCGGGCAGCGAGCGCCTCGGCGCCATCCTTTTCCGCCGCGAGGCGCGCGGCACGGGCCCGCGTTTCTGCCGCGATGCGCTTGCGGTTCCCCTCGGTCGCTTCGTACGCGAGCCCCTGCGGCAGCAGGTAGTTGCGGGCGTAGCCGGGCCGCACCCGCACCAGTTCTCCCGCCTTGCCCAGCGACTTCACGTCATCGCGCAGAATCACTTCGATCATCGGTTCCATCCTCCGGTTGCGGCACGCCGAAGCGCCGCCTGAAATCTATCCAACTGTCCGACAACCCCAGCAACGCCAGCCCGGTGCTCGCCACTGGCCAGAACAGGGCGGAGACCAGCGCCAGCACCACATTGACCCTGCGCGGCACCCGCACCGCCGCCGAGCGATACACCGCGAGCCCGCGCACGACATAGCAGGCACCCATTACCATGGCCAGGTTGGCGGACCAGATCCGGACCGGCGCGCCCAGGAGGTAGCCGCCCTGCAGCGGCAACAGCCAGAAGGCCAGCCCGAGCACCAGCAGCCACACGGCCTGGTCCGAAAACCGGAAGCGCCGGAATGGCCCGGCGGCCGCGCCCAGTGACCGGCCGCTCAGCCACGCATGCCACCGTGCCGCCAGCGTGAGCCCCGCCAATGCCCCGACCACCAGGAACGCGGCAAAGTACGGAGCGAGCTGTGCCGTGCTCTCACCCATCGCGCGAAACTGCGCCACCGCGGAGGCCTCGAAACCACGGCCGGCGAGGGCATCGGCCTGCTGGCTGAAGGCCTGCCGGAGCCCCTCCGCGAAGCTCGCCTGAACCTTGGCCCAGGACTGGCCCAGCGCGAAGGCCCAGAGTGCCACGCTGGCAAGGCCGAGCCCTGCTGCCGTCATGGCCCGGCGGAAGAGAGACCATGACGTCCCCAGCCCCAGCGCCACGAAGATCCCCGCGGCAATCACCCCCGCGGCGGCCGTCACTCCGGAGGCCAGCCCAGCGCTGATGTTGGACAGACTCCAGAGCACCGCCAGAACGGCACTCACCGCCAGCCACAACCACTCCCGGCCTGAGCGGGGCACGGTGAGCAGCAACAGCAGGGCGAGCGGCGTAAAAAAGAAAACCGGCGAGGCGAGCAGCACGTACGCCGCCAGGAGCCCTACCAGACCCCAGGGGAACGTGCGGCGCACCGCCGCCGGATCAGGCTTCAGCCGCCGTGCCCCTTGATGTACGGCAGAAGGGCCAGTTCACGCGCCCGCTTGATGGCTGTGGCAAGCTGCCGCTGGTGCCGTCCGCAGGTGCCCGACAGCCGGCTGGGAAGAATCTTGCCCCGTTCGGTCAGGAACCGCTGCAGGGTCCGCTCATCCTTGTAGTCCACGACGCGCACGCCGGATTCGCAGATGGCGCAAGTCTTGTGAGAGCGCTTCATTCGTCGTCCTCCTCGTCGGACTTGGTCGCTGATGCCGGCACCGGCTGGGGGCCGTCATTGAGCACGATCAGGTGGCGCAGGAGGCCATCATCGAGCTTGAGCGCGCGCTCGAACTCCGGCAGCGCCGTGGGCTCGGCCTGGAACCGCGCCACGACGTAATAGCCGGTGTCCTTGTTGCCCAGCGGGTAGGCCAGCGTACGCTTGCCCCAGTGATCCACCGAGGGAGCCTCGGCGTCCGCCGTCTGGACGAGGGAATGGAAGCGGTTGAGCTTGTCGTTGATGGCCGACTCTTCGAGCGCACTGTCGAAGATGTAGACCACCTCATATGGGTTGGCCATGACACCGTCCTTTGGTCTGTTGCCCCGGCCCTGGT